>DATEBC010000136.1:0-5198 GCA_035288065.1 Sedimentisphaerales bacterium
CTTCGCCCGTCTTGGCGGCGCTATCCAATTCAAAAGGCGGCGTCTTCGAGACGTTGAGAATTTGCATCTCCTCGACCAGCACCTCGATCTTGCCCGTCGCCAGCTTGGGGTTCTCCATACCCTCGCTGCGAGGCCGGACCATCCCGCGAGCGGCGACAACCCACTCGCAGCGAACGCTCCGCGCAAGCTTGTGCGCCTCCGGCTGGCTTTCAGGATTGAAGACAAGCTGTGTGAGCCCTTCTCTATCCCGCAGATCGAAAAAAACCAGGTTCCCGTGATCACGATAAGACTGCACCCACCCGGCCAGAGTCACCTGCCTGCCGGTGTCTTCCAGCCTAAGCTGCCCGCAACTATGTGTTCTCTTCAGCATTATAGAATTCCTCAGGATGCAATGCCCAGACGCAAATCCACCGGCGCATCGAAGGAGGATACGAATCGTTGAGCGTGGGACATGCGAACTTACTGTTTTAACGGTCTTTTCTGAAACCTCTCGCTTTCCATCGCGATGTAAAGACGATATATTTCATTTACAAACCTGTATGTGCCTCTTCCTCTCTCCAGATCAATTTCTATTACTCCGAGCTTTCTCATTCTATTGAGGAAATTGTCGAATACCTTCTTTTCTCGCTCGTCTAATTTGCCAGCTACTTCGTTCTTCTTGAAGTCGCGACCGCTCAGTATAACTCCGAGCTTTCTTAAAATAGACCTATACCTTTCGCTGCGGATTGCACGATAGACCTTTGGGTCGAGATACTTCTGGCCGACTTTCTCAGCGGCATTTATTACTCCCCGAGCCGCATCATTAGCGTCCACTACTTCGTCTTCGTCCGCCCAGAAGGTGGCATCTCCTATTTCATGCATCAGGACAGGCAAGCCGCTGGAGTAGCGCACCATAAGGTCCATTGCGTGTGTCTCCACCTTGATGCCCGTCTTCTCGAAAGCTTTGCTCAAGAAGTTCCTGACCTCTTCGTCGGACAACTTTTCGATCCCCACTACCCTGAATATTCTCATCAGAGAGGGTTGGATGTTCGAAAGGATGTCCCTTTTTTCAGACAAGCCGGTAAGCATAATGAATACGGGGAAGCTCGCATAGTGGGTTGCGACTTCGTCCGCGAAGCTCTTGTACCAGTTTGCAAATTCGGGCTTTTCCACCAAGCCGTTGATATCATCCAGCGCAATAAACAATCCCTTTTTTCTCTCGGCCATTTGTGCCAGCAGATTATTTATAGCTTCAGGGAACTTCGTAACCAGCTCTTCAAGCTCGGCCTTTTGTGGGGAGAAACTCACTGAGATACCGAAAAGTCCGATTTCTTTGACGTGTTTAGCAAAGAAGCTCGTAACCTTTTCAAGCCCGCCTTGCATCTTGGCTTCTTTGAGTATTTGCTCGAAGATGTGATGAACCATGCCTTCCAGCGTGGAAACCCTGCCGAGAAAGACGTGCACGCCGAGCATGTTTTCCTGAGTGTTGACGTAATAGCGGAGGAAAGACGCTAAAGAGCTCTTTCCTATTCCTCTGTCGCCGGCAAGGAACACATTCTCCGCCCTTCCCGAACGAGTCTGCTTGACATATCGGATAAGCTCCTGTATCTGTTCCGATCTACCTACAAACAGTTCAACCGGCACAGGATTTCCGGGCGTAAACGGGCTGCTTTCCTTGGTCATAACAGGCTCCTACGGCTCCAACTATTGCGCCTATCAGTAGCACATCTGTCTGAACGGTACGGCTAAGATACCCAAATCGTTCTTGGCTGTCAATAACCCTGTTGTCTGGGCCATGATGCTCAGGGGTAGCTTATTTGAGCATATTGCACAGGTAGATGTGTTCGTCGCCGTTCCAGGGTTTTGAGCAGATGTCGATATCGCCGTCGCCATCGACGTCGGCTGCTTTTGTCTCGTGACACTCTTTGCCGGCGAAGATTTCGTGCTGGGCGAACTTGCCGGCTTTGCCGTCGGCGTTCTCCCAGATGAACCACTTGTGGGGAGGTTCTGAGGTAAGCGGGCCGCCCCCGGAGAAGATGTCGAGGTCGCCGTCATTGTCGAAATCGGCCACCGCCAGGGAATGAAAGTCCTGGCCTGATTTGCCGGCGACGATATGCCCTATCCATTCTCGGCCCTTGCCGTCTTTGTTCTCATGCCAGGCGATGCGTCCGCTGATGCAGTCGCCCTCGGCCTGGACTATGTCGTTATCGCCGTCTTTGTCGAGATCGGTTATCCAGGACTTGGTCATCAGGGGCCACTTTGCATCGGCCTGGCCGAAGTCGATGTTCTCGTGCGCTGTCCATTCTATTCCTTTGCCGTCGGCGTTCTCGAACCATATATTGGTCCTGACTACGTCATTATCGCCGTCTCCGTCGATATCGCCGACCCCTGCGGGGTCTATCGCGCCGTGAACGGACGGCCCGATCCTGTGCTGTTTCCATTCCTTCGTCGGGTCGGGCGGTATCTTATACCAGAATAGCGCGCTCCTATCGCTCATCACCACAACGTCGAGCTTCTTATCGCCGTCGATGTCCGCGGCGACGTTGTCGTGGCAGCCGGGTATTACGCCGCTCAAGTATCTGATAAATTCATCTTCGCGTGGTTTGCCGGTGTTCTTGTACCAGGCGCCGCCGGAGACCTGGTCGATCCAGCCGTCGCCGTCGATGTCAAAAGCGGCGCCGCCGACCTCCGTGAGCACTTTTTGGCCGAGCAGATGGCGCACCCAGTTGTCGGGGCCTTTGTACTCGAACCACCATATATCGCCGCCGTTGCACCCGGCAATCCAGTCGAGGTCGCCGTCCTTATCGACATCGACCAGCGAGGTCTGGCCCATCTGGTTTCCGATCCGGGCGATTTGATGATACTCGAACCTGGGGAACTCGCCCCGCGCCGCCGTGCAGATCAGACAAATTGTCGCAGCCGGAGCAAGCCAACGCCACGGATTCTTCTGTAAATGAGCAGTCATAACAGCCTCCCTGTCAAATAAGAGGTTAGGTGACTATTGAAGAATATCTTCTTTGCGATTTTCTCAAATAATATAGCAGCCTGTTAAACTCGAATCAGTAGATGTCATTGCGAGGAGGCCGCAGAACCCGGCCCCAGGGGCCGCGCAATGACGCCTGAAAGCCTCAAATCGTCATTGCGAGGAGCGAAGCGACGAAGCAATCTCATAGCCCATAGTAGCGAGATTTATGAAACGCGGTACTACTTGATGTAGTAGCCCGATACTCTCCACTTGCCGTCTTTTTCGAGCATCGGCGTGATCGTCTCTACGGCTGCCGTTCTATTCTGGAATCTTGTCTGGTAGTGGATGGTCACATATTGTCCGGCCGGCGCATTTGGAATTTCGGTGGTATATTCCTTCGACAAGAGCTTCCGAGAGACCAGCTTGCCGCAGCGTGCTCTCGGCATCATAAGGAACTGTTCCCATTGCTCTTTCGCCACAGAGTTTCGTAAATACTCTGCGGCTTCCTCCATGGCCTTTGCGTACTGCGCGGCGTCCAGTATCTTCAGCCAGGCCTCGGCGGCCTCGATGGCGGCCTGCTCAGCGGCGGCCTTGTCCTCGACCTGCTTGGGCTGCTCGGACTGTTTGGGCTGCTGAACCTCGGATTCCTCAGAAGCCGGCTCGTCGCCTTTACAGCCGCCGAGGACCAACATTGACAACGCCGAAATCAGCGACAATGCAAACATTCCTTTTCTCATTTCTGCATCCTTTCCTGTGATATGAAGGTCTCGGCCAGGTTGTTATACGAACGCCTTCATCCGTCTTTGCCTTCGATTACACCGGCAAGATCGAGCGCCTTCTTCTCCTGGCGGCAGGCGGCGCAGTTTCTCTTCCAGACCGGCTGGACGAGACGGACATAATTGATGAGGTTCAAGCCATCGACATCGCCCTTGATCTTCGACGGCGGACGCTGCAGGGCCAAAGGCTTTCTCGCCGGCTGGCTCGAGGCGCGATATTTCTGCTCGCGGCAGCCTTGAAGAATTCCGCGGCCTGATCCCAACTCTCGGCGTTTTTCTCCGGGTCCACTAATACGAGCCGGGCTTGTGCGCGCTTGACGGCGGCTTTCTCGACCTCGCAGTCACTCTACTTTGCCGGCTCCGTTTGTGTGGCTTTTTGGTCGTTCACGTCGGTCGCTGCCTTTTCGCTTTTGCAGCCGGTCAGGACCAGCGTGGATACCACCAGAATCGCCAGCAGTGCAAGAATGGTCTTTCTCATCTTCGTGTCCTTTCAAAAAAATAATCCAACTTTTAGTAACGCCTTAAGCGCGCCTCGCGGCGACAGTCGCTAAAACAAATCCCTGCGCTATATTATAGCGCCTCTTGGCGGAAAAATAAAACAAAATCCCGGGGAATATCGAATTTCAGAACAACCCGCCGGGTAATGCAATAGGATGGATCGCCGTTTCAAGGCCCCCAGGGTGACTATTTTAGGCTTTGGGCCGTTGCGATTCAAAGGCGAGGTTTTGCTAATTACTTTCGGAGTCGTCGCATCAGGACGGTAGGGGTCGAGCCAGAGGCGGCCGGGCGAACTTCGCAGCCCAGGATTGGGATTAGTCGAGTGTCCTCTCGACGATTTGGCCGCGGGCCTGGGTGAGGGTGTTTTCGTACGAGCCGTAGAATTCGCTATTGCAGTCGAGCCAGAGAGTCAGGCGGTGGAAGTCTTCGTCCGGGAGATTGACGCCGTAATGCCGCTCGTCCATATACGATAACAGTGCTGCGGCCTTTGCACCGAATTTGCCCGGTAAGGTTCGGCTGCCGCCGTGAACGCCTTCGTTGATCGACCCGTTGGAGACGTGGAAGTAGAAGCCGTAATTCTCAGCAAGATTATTGTACGAGCGGGTCCAGCCGTTATTACCCTCAATGACGCCTCTCAGGTCGAGCACCTTTTTCTCCTGGTGGCAGGCGACGCAGTTTCTCTCCAGGACCGGCTGGACCAAGCGAACATAATTGAAAGGATTCGACCCATCGACATCGCCCTTGATCTTCGACGGCGGACGCTGCAGGGCCAGAGGCTTTCTCGCCGGCTGGTTCGAAGTGCGGTGTTTTCGCTCGTGGCAGCCTAAGCAGGTCATCTGCTCGCCGGGATGGATGTATGTAACCGAGCGCATCGACTGGATGGCCATGCCGTGCTCGTCGAGCGCCTGGAAATAGATCGCTTTGCCGACGGGGGCCTCGAAATATGCGCTGCCGTCCGGCTCGACCGGCACGGTTCCAAG
>DATEBC010000137.1:0-4880 GCA_035288065.1 Sedimentisphaerales bacterium
TAAATGCTGGCAGTCATTGTGGTCGATCTGGTCGCGACATCGGTCCATACGACGCCGTCCGGAGAGACCGAGCCGGTAAAGTTGTTGCCCACGCGTTTGAGCTGGACATACCAGGGCAATGCGGTGTAGCCGGCCGGGACCAAATCATTGTTGATACTTTCGGCGCCGGTGGAGGGCCTGCCCTGATACGATGATGCGTGAGCGGTGGCGCCTGCCTGATTATTAGTCATCGCCATGTAGTTGTGCGTAGAGTTCGCGTTGAGCGTCTCACGGATCATAACACCCGCTTTAGTCCACTCGTGGGTCCCGTTGGTGATGCTGACGACTCGCGCGCTGATTGTGACGTCGCCGCTCGTCGGCATGTAGCAGTAGTGGAATTGGTCGCTGGTGCCCCAGATATCGGCCCCGGACCCCTTAACGGTCCAGATGCCGGCGGTCTGATCGGCGCTGCCGGCAATGGCCGGGCCGCCGATGTCCTGGCTGGCCCACATGTCCGGCAAGGCCGCCGAGGCGGCGCCGGCCGGTATCAGCAACAGGGCCAGAAACAACAAATAAATCATTCTATACATAACAGTGCTCCTTATGAACAAATGTCATGACTTGAGTGTTTTGGCCACACACCAAAACATCTTAATTGTTTTCGACAGGCACGCAGGCCTGCTTGATAATTTTCGATGCCTGTCGGAAACAACGTTTTTTTTGAGTAAAAACGACCGATAACAATCGTCTCCTCGGTATAGGCAACCTGTGTGTATTTGCGACAGAATTCGGCCCTGCTCATTCACCTCCTTCCTTCTATGGGTCCCGAATCATCCGTCGGGCGAAGCGCACAAACCCTTCAACCGGAATGCGGAGTATGCGTAAGGACCCCGCAACCAGACAAAAAACCTAACCTTCACAACAAAACTTACGCACCAACACAGGAATATCACCCGGGAGAAACAGTTGTCACCATTTTCACCTAACCTATTTATACCAGATTTACCATTCTGCCGGCAAGAAAAATCTGAAAAGTGAAAGAAGGCGTTGGTGAATCTTCTGGCCAGCAGGATTGGTTGGCAATTTAGGGGGGCGTTTTCTACCTGCGTCGCCCGAGGCGGCATTGTTGTAACTTCTTGTGATAAGGATAGTTAGCGGAATTGGTCCGCATCTTGTACTGTTCAGAGGCCAAGCCTTTGAAGGCGCGGGCTTTTGTGGTAAGATTTGTCTGGGCGCACGGAAAAAGGCGGAAAATTTTTGAATTTTTTGCGGCTGAGCGGGGGTCGGTCCAATAACAGGCAACATATTCCGATTGAACTGCGTATGTGCAACCAGCCCCGGACGGTTCATTGCGAAAAAACCGCGATGCCTGTAGCATTAAGACATTTGGCAAAGAAAGAGTAGATAGTTTCTGTTGCGGAAAGCCGAAATCGCCAATGTCACCCCTGCGAAAGCAGGGGTCCACGCCGAAAAGAATGGATTCCTGCTTTCGCAGGAATGACAAACACTTTTTCCGCAACAGGAACTATATATGAAAACGTATTTGGATTGTATTCCATATTAAAGGAGCGAATCGAAACTGCAAAGGAGACTGAGTAATGCCGATATTTGAGTACGAGTGCCGGGACTGCGGGCACAGGATGGAGTTCTTGGAGAAGAGGGCCGGCAAGGGCAAGCACGCCTGCGAGCAATGCAAAGGCTCGAACCTGCAGAAGATGCCGTCGGGCTTTTCCGTTGGCCGCGGCGCACCGGCTCGGATTTGCAGAACATGCCCGGCGGGGCCGTCCCCAAGCGGCCTATGCCCACCCGGGGGCTGCTGCGGACAACCGTAGAGCCAGGGGCGTTACTCGTGTTGCGTAGGCTGGGTGTGCGCGGACGATTCGTTGGGGTCGGGTTTTTTGAGTGTTCCGTCCTCGGCCTGGTCTAATAGCCAGGTTACGACATCCTGAGCGGGCCGGCGGCTGTCTGCCGAGGCCGCAACGCTATTCACCAGGTTGCACCACCAGCAAACATAGGGGCTGTTCGACTGCTTGCTCTTGGCGCCGAAGCCGATACTCCGGGCGAAAGCGGTTTGGCCGAGGGGCGTCGCCGAGATTAGCAGCCCGACGGGGCTAAAAGGCAGCCGGGCGAGCATCCAAATCGCCTCAGCCGAATGCACCGGGATCAAATCCAGAATTTGCATATACTAAGCGCCGCCAGAAATACATAAGGCATCGTATCCGCTGTGCGCAAATCACTTTGTCCGAGCCAGCCCGAAAGCCTCGACGGGCTTGCAAGAAGGCCGATATTCTCAACGCGGGCAGCCTGACTAAAGTTTCTCGAGGTCGAGGTCGTCGAGGAAGGCGCCGGAATCGTCCAAATCCACATTCACGTCCTCGTCGATATCGAGATCGAGCAAGTCGTCATCGTCGTCTGCGGTCCGTGCGGCCTGCTTTTTCTCTGCTTTGGGGGAATAGTCTTTTGGCGGGGTGGTCTTCTGCGGCTCTCCGTCGATCTGAAACTGGAAGGTCAAAGGTCCTATCTGGAGGTAATCGCCGGGTTTTACGGTGGTCTCGCCGTTGACTTGCTGGCCGTTGAGAAAAGTGCCGTTTCGCGAGCCGAGGTCGCGAATTTGCAGTGTTTCGTCGTTGCGGTCGAGCTGGCAATGCCTCCTGGATACGTCGCCAAGGGGGATGCACAAATCGCAATCGCCCCGGCGGCCAAGCACGGTTATATTGCTCGCAAGAGGGAAACTCTTCTGCGAGCCGTTCTTCTTGAACAAAACCAGACTTACGTCCATTAAACCTTCCCCTCTGAAAGCTCAACTTCGTCAGTTAGAGACTATCTCAAAACTCTAAATGCCGTTCTGAGTCCGCCTTGGGTCCGCCAAAGGCGGAAAGCATCTTATTTTCTTCGCTGCCGGACCCCCGCCACGGGCGCGTCTGCGACTTCGCTCGGCTCAGAGCCTGCCCTGAGTCCGCCAACGGCGGAAAGGGGCGGCAGATTTGAGATAGCATCTTTGAAATAATTATACCGCATTAAACCGGCCAAAGCAAGTGAAATAGGGCAGGCGATGAATAATATTCAATTATGTTAGGGCGGCCGGCTTGACAATGCCGCAGTTGGCGATATATTCATAGCCGAAACGACAGGTTCAAAATATCGGTAGATATATATGGCAGAATTAACATTGCCCGATGGCAGCAAACTGGAGATTGCCGACGGCTCAACGGCGATGCAATTGGCCGCACAGATAGGCCCGGGCCTGGCTAAGGCCGCCGTTGCTGCAAGGATTAACGGGCAATTAACGGACTTGGCATCGCCCATAAGCGGTACAGCGGCCGTCAAAATCATAACACCCAAAGACGCCGAAGGCCTCGAATTGATGCGGCATAGCTGCGCACACGTCATGGCCGAGGCTATATGCAGCATCTGGCCGCAGACCAGGCTGGTGTATGGGCCGGCTGTCGAAAACGGGTTCTACTACGACATCGACCTCGACGAGCCGATTCGTCCGAGCGACTTCGAGCGGATTGAAGAGAAGATGCGGCAGATCGCCAATGGCAAAAGCCCGTTTGTCCGAACGGAGATGTCCAAGGCCGAGGCTTTGGAGAAACTTGCCGGCGATAAATACAAGACCGATAACATCAACCGTGCCGACGCCGACGTCATCAGCTTCTATTCGCACTCGGGCGCCTTCGAGGACCTGTGCCGCGGGCCGCACGTCCCGGATACCGGGAAGATCGGCAGTTTCAAGATTATGTCGGTGGCGGGGGCATACTGGCACGGCGATCCGACGCAGAAGATGCTCCAGCGGGTATATGGGACGGCCTGGCCGAGCAAAAAGGAGCTCGACGAATTTCTGGACAGGCTGGAGGAGGCCAAGAGGCGCGACCACCGCGTCCTGGGCAAGCAATTAGACCTGTTCAGCTTCAACGATGCAGGCCCCGGTTTTGCATTTATGCACCCCAATGGAATGATAATATGGAACTCGATAGTGGAATTTTGGCGCTCGGTGCACGACAAGTACGGCTACCGCGAGATCAAGACCCCTATTATTCTTAACGAAGAGCTCTGGCACAAGAGCGGCCACTGGGACAATTACAAGGAGAATATGTATTTCACCCGGTTCGACGAGACCGGCTATGCAATAAAGCCTATGAATTGCCCCGGCGGATGCTTGGTCTATAATAACCGCAAGCATTCATATCGCGAGTTCCCACTGCGGGTGGCTGAGCTGGGCCTTGTGCACCGCCACGAGGCCAGCGGCGTAATGCACGGGCTGTTCAGGGTCAGGCAGTTCACACAAGACGACGCCCATATCTTCTGCACGCCCGACCAGATAAAGGCCGAGATAATCGGCGTTATCGAGCTTACGTTCGAGCTGTATCAGGCGTTCGGATTCGAGGATTTCCATATCGAGCTTTCGACCAAGCCGGAAAAGCATATCGGCTCGGACGAGATTTGGGAAACGGCCACAAGCGCCCTCAAGGACGCGCTGCGGGACAAAGGTATAGACTACAAAATCAACGAGGGCGACGGCGCGTTTTACGGCCCTAAAATCGACTTCCACGTCAGGGACTGCCTGAGAAGGTCGTGGCAATTGGGAACGATTCAACTCGATTTCTCGATGCCTGAGCGTTTCGGGCTGGTCTATACCGATAAGGACAACACGGAAAAGACCCCTGTTATGATTCACAGGGCGGTTTTAGGCTCGTTTGAGCGGTTTATCGGCATCCTCATTGAGCATTATGGCGGGAACTTCCCGCTGTGGCTTTCGCCGGAACAGGCCAGAATCCTGCCGATAAGCGAGAAGACGAATGAATACGCCAGGATAGTCGAGAACAAGCTTAAAGAGGCGAATCTTCGCTGTAGTTGCGATATCTCGGATGAGAAAATAGGCGCCAAGATCGCCCGGGCCC
>DATEBC010000138.1:0-3628 GCA_035288065.1 Sedimentisphaerales bacterium
TCCCCAAAACATCCTCTGTGGTCTCGCTGCCGCATGAAAAGCGTTGCCCAAAGCGCCGCCAGCATCGCGCCAAATGCAATGATGCAAGTCTCCTTCGTCGCGTGCATAAGTCCGAGACACGCGCCCGTCAGAATCGCCCAGATGATGCCTTTCCTCTGCGTAAACCGATACCCAAACGCGATCGCCCCAAACGTAAAACAAACCAGCAGCATTTCCTGAATATAGTATCGGCTGTAAAAAACCATCGCCGGGGAAATCGCCGTCAGCCCCGCCGCGCAGACGCAAGTCCACCCACCTAAGCCGTCAAGCAGCAGCAACACAAGAACAACCAGCAGAACCCCGAAAAACATCGGGACAACGCGAACCGTGAACTCAGTCATCTCCGCATACGTCTTGACCGAGCCCAGCCACGCCGGGATTAGAGTAAAGTAATTCAGCGTCGGGCCGTGGTACTCCTGAGGATTGTAAACATATTCGCCCCGCTCCAGCAGATCGGCGAATTTATCGGCGTGAACCGCCTCGTCGCCGTGCATTGGACGCCGCGCCGCACAAGGCAGACGCAGCGCCGCTGCAACAATTGTCGCGGCCAGTATCAGCACGCAACATTTTACAGACATTCTCATTGTGCGGGCTTACCGTAAACCGCAGCCTCGATATAGTGGTTCAAGTCGTTGCTCGTATTGCCGTTGCTGTAGAGCCGAACAAAACGACCCTTCACACCCTTGGCGTCGATAAGCTTGCCCTCGTTGGTTTCGGTATAGTGCATGTCCTTGCCGACACCGAGCCCGGCCGAGTTGTCGATATCGTTGTTGAAGATCGGTTGCACGTTGGTGATAAAATCGGCATCGTCCGCAACCTGAACCACAACGTCATAATACACCCTCGCCTGCTTGTGGTAATGCCATGCGACGATCGCATAAATACTGTGAACTGCCCCCAGGTCGATCGTAACGTGCTGGACAAAGGGCCCCAGCTCGACATAGCTGCCGTCCGCAGCCTCCTTGTCGCCGTCCGTGATCATCTCAATCTCGCCGATAATCGGCTCTTCATCGCTGCTCGAAACAGGCTTGCCGTCCGCAACATTCTTCGTCCCCTTGGGAGCCAGGAACGGCGGACGAGGACGGCCCGTTGGCTTCTCCAAATTCTCAACCTTCGTATCCTGCGGAGTCCCCACAAACATCGGTTTGGGCAGCTCAAGCTCAATCGGCTCCAAATCCCCCGCCGGCTTAACTGCCTCGTTCACAGGGGCCTTCACAGCCTCTTTACCCGGCTCGCTCGAAGGAGCTTCGGTTGTCCCAGGCTCCGATTTCTTGCAAGAGCAAACTAAGCACAAAGACATCAAGAACATAGCCAACACTAAGACCTTCACACTTGAGCTCATACTCTTTCTCATCGCTTCCTTTTGACCTCAAAATTCCACAATTTCTCGTTACATACAAACGACGTTCGGCACGCAGCAACACGCTGCATCCCGCGCTAGCACTCCGTAGCACTTCATTTGCCGGGTTGTCATTGCGAGAGCCGCCGAAAGTGGCTCGTGGCAATCTCATATCCTTCGAAGGATAGAAACTGCTCCCGCGTCAAAGCGCCTCACGATGACGCCCACAGTTTCGATCTTGACTGAGTACTATGCTAAAACCCAAATTCTATTAGGTTTATGCCCAATTGTCAAGCCTTGCGAAACTTATTTTTCCACCACAACCCTGCAACCCAGGTCCAAAGCCGGCAGTAACACTGCCCAAAAACGGTCGTAAGCGGTTTACCAACGTGGCAAGTGCACAAATTCCACAAAACCCGGAATCCACTCTCTAAATTGCGCCGCACCCCAAAATGTTTCAGGAAATCCCGATTCTCTTCACTCTCAATCAGATTCCCTCATTTTCGGGGTTGATTCTACCCTTCTACGGCTAAGAAAACAGGGATCCGGAATACTCCGAATCCCTGCTCAAATAACAAATCAACGAAGACCAAAGCAAATTCAAACGCCCAAGGCGATTATTCGATCTTGTCTTAATAGTGTGCCTTCGCTGCCCGTGTCTCCGCTTTGGCAGAAGGCATTTGAAGAACCTTTGACTCAAGCCCAGCCTTGGCAAGCACGAAATAAAGAACGGCGCCGACAACAAACGCCGCCAGCGGCGCGGCAGGAATATTCGCAATTCCGACCAATGGAGCCATCCCAACCGCAAAGCCGACCACCCAGGATATCCAGCCGGCAGCGTTGAAACCGGCCCGCGGACCTGCCCACTTCTTGCCTGCCAGATAATAGTCAACCATCATAGCGCCGCAAACCGGACCAAAAGACGCTCCAATCACACCAAAAACAGCAATGACCGTTCCTGCCCAGCCTGTCACTGCAAGTACGATACTCACAAGCGTGCCGACCCCGACAGAGATAAAAGGATTAACCTTCGGCAGCGTCGTCTTGAAGCTGTTGGCTGCAATGAACGACGAGAAACAGGCCGGTGGGAAGGCTGCAATTGCCAACAGCAGGCCCATCGTCTTGCCGGCTCCGTCAGATCCCATTACAGCGCTCATAAAGCTCGGTGCTGCGGTGTCAAGACCGGCGCCGAGTTTCAAGCCGAACGCTCCGGCTGCAATCAGAATCGACGCCCCGCCCGCAACTATTGTCGCAAGAGCGATACCGACCAAGCCGCCCATCTGGACATCTTTCTCGTCCTTGTTGTTCATTCCGAAATCAACTCCCGCCGCTCCGGCTGTCGCAAAAAAGCCGACTATGTAGGTTATACAAAGTGCAATCACCCCGAAGAAGCTCAACCCAGCGGCGCCTCCCGCTCCAACGGTCCCTGCCGTAACCAGCGCATCGCCATTGAAATCACCGATGCCCCCCATTGTCTTTCCGAGCAAGATGGCAAGGATCGCCAGCGGAATCAAGGGAAGAAACGTTGCCACCTTCGCAACGTACTGGATGCCCTTCAATCCCACGAAGGCAGCCACCGCTGCCCACACAATCCCAATAACTATCTGCGCCGCCTGACTTCCACCAAACAGCGGCGCAAGGGCCAGCGACGCAAAGTACGCATTAACACCCAACCAGCCGAATTGCAGAACCCCCATCAAAAAGCCAGGCATCAGAAAACCGCCTTGAACTCCGTAGGTTGACGTCCCCACAACGTACAACGGCAGGCCCGTCTTCATCCCTAAAAGACCCGGAACCAGATAGAACAGAAGGTGGCAAAGAAGCGCTGCAATTATAAGCCCAAGAAGCGCAACGCCGATGCCCTGACCTAACACCCCGCCCGGCACCTTTGAGCCGCCGCTGGCCATCTGGCTCCAGAACACGAACCAGAGAAAAATTCCCGCGTACGTCGGTGCCGTGTTCTTGTACCACGGAGCCCTGTTCGCCGCCGGATTCGGCTTGGCCATACTCACATAATCTGGCAGTACTCCATTACTCATAATTCGTTCTCCTAACAAAGATACATCGATTATGTTCCACCGGCGCCGCGCCGGATATGGGCCTAATATACCACCTGCGCCGCTCATCAACCACTTTTTTCAGCTTTCAGCGAAATTTGTCGCCGCCTGTAAATTGCCTATCTTGTCGTCGGAATCTCGATTCGCTTGCCGCCCTTCATTGCCGATTCGTGCGCGCAAATCCCCGCCATCG
>DATEBC010000139.1:0-3507 GCA_035288065.1 Sedimentisphaerales bacterium
TAGGCTGGCCCACGTCCGGCGACTCAAAAAACTCCGCCGGCTCCTCAGGCGCCTCGTAATCGAACATTAGCAGGTCGTAGTCCCCGTCCTTCTGGCAGACCTTTATCTGAACGGGCAAGAGAGAATTCTTGCCCACTGTAATATTGACGCCATCGATCCAATCCCTCTCTTCCGGGGACGGGTCAAATGCGTATATGAGGAAATCATCGCCTACGCTGGTGGGGATTTGTTGGTTGAATTGCTCATTCTTGTCCGACAATAAGCCGCCGCTAAACGACTCGGCGAAAGACCGTCCTTCGACAAAGCGAGAGGGTTCTCTAACGGTCAGCATGTCATATTCGTCGAATCCCTGCCATGTCCGGCCGTCATCGTAACTCGCATCGCCTTTGTTGCCACGAAGCACCGTTTTGCCGTGAGCGTGCCAAGCCTCGAAATGCCTTATGAAATCGTTGCCCCGGCTCTTGAAGTAGTACATGTGCACGTAGTCCGCATTTGCGGCGTGAGTAACCACCTGCCCCCAGGCAACCGTCGAAAAATCCGCAGACCCGCTAAAGTGAAGAACTCCGACGCAGACAGCGATGATCACTACCGCCGCTGCCGCGAGTTTTGTTATTCTGCTTCTCATAATTGTATCTCCAATAAACGCCAACGCACGATTGATTCGGCCTGCGCGCTTGTGCTGTCTATGACGATCAGGCAGCGACGCAATCAAGGATTGGCGAAGCTCGTTATGGTTCTTGTCAAACGCTTCATACATTACGCTCAAATCTTCATCCAACGGCGTTTTCATCGGATACTCTCCATTTCCCGGGTTAACAATCGTTCCAGTCGTTTCCGCGCCCTATCGAGGACGCAGTAGAATCCCGATCTCGACAGCCCCATTATCGTGCGGGCGCTGTCGGCTGATTTGCCCTGCAGATAAAACGTGTGCAGCGCCAGTCGTTCTCTTTCAGGAAGCATCAGAATCTTCTCCCGAAGCTGTTCGATCCGACTATCATCCGGCGGATCGTCAACAACCGATTCAACATTACCAACTTCAAATCGCCTGCTCGAATTGCGGAGCCTTTGTCGCCGCCACTCCCGGCCGCGCAGCCTGGCGATGGCGACAAGCCATCTTCCAAAGCGCTCCGGATCTCGTAACTGCTCCAGTTTCTCATACGCCCGAAAGAACACGTCCTGAGCGAGGTCCTGGGCGTCGGCCAGATTCCGCGTAGTATCGTAACAAACGGCCCGAACCAGCGCCGCGTAACGGTCGTACAGCTTTTCGTAGGCCTCTTTTTCGCCGGCTAACACAGCCAGAACCAACATTTCATCACTTGGTTCTACCAATCGGAACTCCTGATTTCTCGAGATAATCTACAAACATAGTGTCCGTCCAGACCGATTTGTCCACCAGAATCCCGAATTCTCCGCATTTTCCGTTATCCAAGTGCAAATTGGCACAGACAAGGGAATATACTAATTTGGATGCTTCATGCAAGTACCTCGCTTTCTTCGTGTTCAATGTCATGCGGCGTGCAGAATCTGCCGGAAAGCGCTTGACATTCTGTCGATAATTTCGTATTATAGGGCGTGAAATGTAAAAGGAGCGTTTTCAGGAACGGTGTCATTGCGTGCAGTCCGCAGGACGGCCGCCTGGGCGGCCCGTGGGGCTTGCGGCGGAGCACCGTTTATGAAGTGTAATCGGCGTATCGGTTTGTTTGTTGGGCGAGCACCTCTGATTTCTTGTCATTGGTGGCATCGTCTGCTGTGTTTACATTGGGGGGCTGGAGATAGTATGATGGCTAAAGCGAGAACTTCAAAGTTGCGGGGCATTAGCGTAATTGTTGTGTGTATATGCTGTCTTTTTCTCGACCAATCATCCTTCGCCGCCGCCGTCCGCGGTTGGGGGTCCCAAGTTGTAGATAGCACGGAGCTTGGCCAAAAGAACCACATTGCCGTAAGCGCAGGAGGAGACCATGGCCTTGCCCTCAAGGCCGACGGCAGCATCGTCGGTTGGGGCTACAATTGGAATGGTCAGGCGTCACCGCCCGGCGGAAACGATTTCATCGCCGTAAGCGCAGGAAGGACCCATAGCCTTGGCCTAAAGGCCAACGGTAGCATAGCCGGTTGGGGCGACAATGAGTCTGGTAAGGCGACGCCGCCAGCGGGAAACGATTTTGTCGCCGTCAGCACAGGAGGGCATCATAGTCTTGCCCTACAGCGGGTCTGTCGCTATATCCTTGCCGGGGACTTGAATGATGATTGTGAGGTCGGTTTTGATGATTTCGCGCTGATGTGCGCAAACTGGCTGATTGACTGCTATATAGACCCGCCCGACCCGGCCTGTGTGCCCAACTAAGAGCGTACAGCGTGTAGCGTATAGCGTATTGCGTCACCGCCTGCCGAGACACACGCTACCGAGTCGCAGTTGTCATCTCGACCGAAACCGTAGGCGAAGTGGAGAGATCTGTTCAAACAGACTCCTGCGCTCGCCGTGAGCGTTGAGCAATTTCAAAAACTCTTTGAAGTCGGGTGGCAGATGGATCGTAGGCATAAATGATTTGCCGCATTAACTCAACGGCCTCCAGACGCTCATGGGCCGTCTTTGAGAGCCAATAAGATTTCTCGTCTGACTTCTCAAGAATCGATCCTACCGTTAAAGCATCTCTTTGTAACTGAGGAATTCGCAACTTGTCCATCAGACCACTATATCACAAAAAGACGCTCGTGTAAACAAGATGCCTATATCTTCCACATTTTCCGTTATTGACATTTGCCATAGAATAAGGTAGAAAATGCGAAATACGCTTCACGCTTGACGCTTCACAAGATACGAACTGATGAACATAATCGCAATAGACATCGGCAATACGAACATCGGCGTGGGGCTTTTTCTCGGCGACGAGGAAAAGTCTATCGAATCGATTCCGGGCAAGTCGCGGGCCAAGCTGACGGAGCGCCTCAAGTCCGCCTGGGAGCAGATTCCCGCCGCCCAAAGCTCTATAGAAGGCAAGCGGGACGGCGTAATCGTCGTCAGCAGCGTCAAGCCGGCCTGGACAAAACTCGTCGAGGAAATCGTTAAAGACGAACTCGGCGAAAGCCCCTTAATCATAGGCAAAGACATACCGCTGCCGATAACGTGCTGGATTGATGAGCCCGACAAGGTGGGCACCGACCGCGTAGTCGCCGCCGCCGCGGCTTATGACGTTGTCGGAGACGCCGTCATCGTGGTCGATTGCGGCACCGCCGTCACTATCGATCTCGTTGACGAACGCGGGGTCTTCAAAGGAGGCGTTATCTGTCCCGGTTTTGAAATCAGCGCCAAGGCCCTCAAGGACAACACCGCCCAGCTTCCCAAAGTCGAAATCAGCAAACCTGCCGGCCCTTACGGCAGAAACACAACTGAGGCCATAAACTGCGGGATTTACTATTCCGCCGTCGGCGCCATCCAGGAGATCATCAGACGCTACGCCGAGGAACTCGGCAAATGGCCTCAAACCGTCATCACCGGCTCCGCCGCGAAGG
>DATEBC010000140.1:0-10755 GCA_035288065.1 Sedimentisphaerales bacterium
CGATCCCAACGACAGCGTGTTTACCGCCGTGCTCGTTCCTGTCACGAGCTACGACGCATTTCTGGCCAGTCCCAATGTAGGTCGGCCCGACGGGCGAGGAGTCTCGCAAATCACCCCACAGGGGACAATGCCGCCGATGCCTCCGATGGTCGTTACGAAGGTCGCCGGTTTTGCCCTCGTCACCGACGCCCAGCACGCCGATATGTTGGTTACGGTTGCAACGTCTATCGCGGCCGGACGCATGCCGGTCCTTGCCGGTGTTCGCGCTGTGGCCGACGACGACGCGTCCGCCGCCCCTGTCTGGGTCTATATAGATGCTCAGAAGGCCGCCGAAGCGATGGCGCCCATTGCCGAGGCTCAAATGAAAGCAGCCGCCTCAATGCCCGCTGCGTCGGAACTTGCCGGCTCCGTCCTTGGCGCACAAGCTGCTCCGGGCGGCGCAGCAGCGATGCCTGGAATGCCCGGCATGATGAACCTTGATATTGCGTCAATGGCCAAGAACATGCCGTTTAGGTCCGTAACTCTCGGGCTGACTCCCTCCCCGAACGTTATCACTATTATGGCGAGGCTCTCGGCAATTCCGGGCACGGAGCTAGCACAGATGTTTGTGCGAGGCTCGGCCGGCATGCAGGGTTTATACGATTCATTAGGGGCCAAAGCGCCGGCCCAGATGGGCGCTGAGTTGGCAACTGTCCAGGCCCTGCTTCCCAAAGCATCTCAGGCCGACGCCGTCGGGACATACGACTTGATGCAGCTTGGCGCACTTAGCGATATTCTGCCGATACCCATAGAGTTTCCGGCGCCAACCTCACCGAGCAAGAGTGCAATTGCCTATGCAATTACGGTGGACAACGGTAGCCTGGCCGTCGATCTCGCCGTCCCGAAAGAGCACGTTGTCGAGATTGTAGCGTATCTTAAGCAAGTCGATATGGCCGCTGCGTCTGGGCAGGGGCTTGGCGATAGTATGACTACTATGCAAGTTGACACTATGCAGGCCGACGTCCCGGATGCCTCGGATGATGAGCCTGGCGATGTTGTCTCGCAGATAACGGCTTCGCCTTTCGTCGGCGGCCTGCCGCGGACTACGCCTCGTCAGGTTCAACCCAGGGAAGTTGCAATGCCGCCTGTAGAGACCGACTCAACTCTCTTTGGAAACGCCGGATTCGGGGCAACGAGCACTGCAGTTGAGAAACAGGTCACGGACGAGAAGGTTCGTGTTGCCGGCGTAAGGCTCGTGCGATATTCCGACTTGAACTTGGGCGTCCTGCCGTTGGGCCGGGGCAATGGTTATACTTTGTCATTGATAGCCGATCTTCCGGAGCCGGCCGTTAAGATCGCCGGCGGACAGATGGATAGGGCCGTAACGAATAACGGCAAGAGCCTCCTGTCCGAGGACGCGTGGGACCGAAAGGTCAGGTTTGCCCGCCTGTCCAAGGATTACAAAACCGCCGTCTTCGACATCGAGCTACTCTTGCCCGACCCCGGAACGCTCGGTTTGGAAGAGCTGGCCGGCGCCCTGGAGTATTTCACTGCAAGCGGCACAAAGAATCTTGATTTAGGCGTTATTCCTCTGATAACCGGCGCCGCCGGTTCGCAACTCGGCGCCAAAATCACCTCCATCGAGACTGACCCTTATGAAAACAACGCGCCCATTGTCGCTCTGACGCTGAATGTCCCCGGCGAATCCGTTGAATCAATCGAACTCTACGATAAGAACGACAAGAGACTGAATATTACGCCCTACGGACACGTCGCCAAGGCCAATGCCGCGACAGTCAAATTCTTCGTCGAGGACGAGCTCCCCAGCGAAGCCAGGATCGTAGTCCACATCTTCGAGAACCTCCAGAAGCACGGCCTCCCCTTCAGAATAACCGCCATCTCCCTGGTTGGCTTGCCCATGCAATAATGCATCGCTGTAGCACCTCGTAACACTTGGTTCTCTGGTGTTCGTCATTGCGAGGAGGCCGAAGGCCGACGTGGCAATCTCCTACCCTTCGCTCGCCTCGGCGGAGCGAGTCGCAGCCGGGAAGGCGGAGGCTGTTCCGGTACAGAAGCGCCTCGCGATGATGCCCACAGTTTCGATTGTTACGGGGTAGTAGAGACTTCTGCGTGCTTGGCGGTGATAATGCGGTCTCAGAAATTCTCCACGATAGCCGCGGTGTGTATTGCAAGGAGCATCAGGTAATCCAGGTCGCTAAGATTGTATGGCCTCGAATCCGCTGCTTTGTGCACGTAGATCGCCCCGAAACATCCGTACCGGTCGAGGATCGGCCCTATCATAGCCGAGCCGATAGCGGGACCTGGGGACTCGGCCAAAACGGAGGGGAAGAGCAGGAACAGATGCTTTTCCACGGCGTACGTGATCTTCTCCCGGAGAATAATCTGCCCAAGCGTCAGTTCCTCTCCGCTGGCTGCTCTGCCTGTGTGGCAGGTCATCGGCCCTTCCGGCTCACTCCTCAGAGCGGCCCAGGCGTGCGAGGCATCGAACTGCCTGAACATGATCGTCAAAAGTATTCTGAGAACCTGGTCCAGTCCGGCGGCCTTGCAGATCTCTTCGGTTGCCTCGATGAAATCCTTCGCCCTTTTGGCCGGCATTTTTATATCCGGCGCGTGCTCCGCACTGAGGTCGCGCGCAATTACCTGGAGCTTGCGCGGCTGTGCCGTCAATGTATCTCCCGGGCCTGCCCGTTTGTCCGCTTGCACGTCAACATCGACGTTGACTTCAATTGTGAAACCCGCGATTCGGATCTGGTCGCCGGTCTTGATTTTGGCCTTGTGAATTGCCTTGCCGTTCAGAAAGGTCTTGTTCGCCGAATCCAGGTCCTGCAGTATCCAGTCGCCTTCCGGCGTACTGAAGATAACTGCGTGCTGTCGGGAGACCTTCGGATCGGGCAGGAACACCCGACTATCGACCCCTCTGCCGATATGGATCGGGCCTGCAACGAATCCCAGCCTGTTGGCGTTGCCCCCGTCTTGTCTGACCACCAGTTCCATTCTTCAGCTCCTTTTATCTTTTCTCATTATCGCAGACTGGGCCTAATCTGTCAAGTTGGATTTACTTGGCCTAAAGTTGAGAAAAAAAGTAAAACGTCGGCGATTATCAGCCGATAAAGATAGTGATGGCTACTGAGAAACTTGGTATTTACGAAAAGCCGAAGTTCAAAAGTCCCCGGCTGCTGTTGGGTTTTTCCGGCTGGATGGACGGCGGCGAGGTCTCCACGGGCACGGTTCAATGCCTTATTGACAGATTGGCGGCTCGCAAGTTCGCCCAGATCGACCCTGAGGGTTTCTATATCTACAGCTTTCCCGGCATGATGGAGCTGACAGCGATGTTTCGCCCTCACACCAGGATCGAGGACGGCCTGATAAAGTCTTATGACGTTCCTCAAGCCCTCTTTTTTGCCGGCGAGCAGGAGGACTTGATCCTGTTCTTGGGCAAGGAGCCGAATCTGAATTGGCGGCAGTTCGGTGAATGTATCTTTTCGCTCTGCACTGAATTCGGCGTTAAGATGATATACTTTATCGGCAGCGTTTCGGGGCTGGTCCCGCATACTCGCGAGCCTCGCCTGTTCTGCTCGGCCTCGAACTCACGGCTTAAAGACGCCTTCGGCCATTACGGCGTCAACTATACCAACTACGAGGGCCCGGCCAGTTTTGTAACGCATTTGGCCGCCAACTGTGGGCAGCGGGACTTGGGTTTGATCAGCCTGGTCGCCACCGTCCCCGCTTATGTCCAGGGAACGAATCCAAAGTGCATCGAAGCTGTTGTTCGCCGCCTCGTCGGAATGTTGGGATTGCGGGTCAACCTCGACGATATGACCGCCGTCAGCGAGGAGTTCGAAAGAAGGCTCAGCGAAGTCGTCCAGCAGCAGCCCGAATTGGCCGCCAATATCCAGAAACTCGAAGAAGACTACGACAACGAGATATTCAACAACGATATGGGCGACCTAAAGGATTGGCTCCAGCAGCAGGGAGTCCGCCTCGATTGATCTTGTCTTGATTTACCGCCCAGAACGCATCGCGGCCTTCCGCCGCAGCCAAACCAGCCGCTTCCTCCATTCATCCCCGCCCACGGTGGCCTCGCAATGGGAATCTGAGACTTTCAAAGGTCATTGCGAGCCGAGCGCGGCTCGGCGCCCTGGCGGAGCACGCAGAGGGAAAGCCCCGCGAATTAACAGAAAGGAGAATTGGACACGGACCCACGGTCCCACAGGGATTAACGCAGATTGACACGCCGACTATGCGGTCGAGGCGTTTATTCTTGGCGCTTGCCTGACTAAGCTGTACATTACAGTTGAGCCTGTATTTGGCGAGTGTATGAACGAGCAGAAACAGTCTGTCCCCGGCCAGAGGCACGCGGGAACAAGGTTTGCCGTTTTATGTCCGCCGCTGGCGAATATAGTCGTTGTTCGACTATGATGGTAGAGAAACGTTGACATGATAGGATCACCGGCATGAAAAACAACCCATTACCAAGACTCGAAACGCAATTTGTCATACCATGCTGACAGGTGGCGGACATGGATGAATTGCAAGACAAAGAACGAGCGCCGAGGAATCGGACAATAACGCTGTCGGACGAGGAGCGGGATAGATACTCCCGCAGGCTTCTCCGCCTTGTACATCCGGTTGCAAAAGAGATACTTACTAATGCCACAATCAATCAAGACCTCTTTGTGGTTCTTGATCATCTACCGACCCGGTTTGTTGACCTTCTCTTCATTGATCCCCCTTACAATCTGACCAAGGATTTCGGATCGGCATCCTTCAAAGAAATGACTACCGAGGAGTACGCATCATGGTTTTCCTTATGGTTTCCTCGTCTTCTGCGCCTTCTCAAGCCCACCGCATCAGTTTACATCTGCTCCGACTGGCGATCATCAGGAGTGGTGCAGACTATCGCCGAGAAGCACTTGGTCATTCAGAACCGTATTACTTGGGAAAGAGAGAAAGGCAGAGGGGCTAAATCTAACTGGAAGAACTGTTCCGAAGATGTCTGGTTTTGTACGATGTCAAACAGCTACTATTTCAATGCCGATGCAGTAAAACTAAAGAGGCGAGTCATTGCCCCATACAAGGATACAAACGGCAAACCAAAGGACTGGAAGAAGACACAGAACGGAGATTTCCGGTTGACATGCCCATCCAATCTTTGGACCGACTTGACAATTCCGTTCTGGTCGATGCCTGAAAACACAGATCACTCAACGCAGAAGCCGGAGAAACTACTTGCAAAGATTGTCTTGGCAAGCTCACGCGAAGGGGACTTTGTGTTCGATCCCTTCATGGGATCAGGAACGACATCCGTAGTTGCCAAGAAGCTAGGACGCCGCTATTGCGGCGTCGAACTTGACATGAACTACTGTTGCTTGGCCGAGAAAAGGCTGGCCATGGCCGAGAGTGACGCGTCGATACAGGGATACTCAGACGGTGTGTTCTGGGAGCGAAACACGCTCGCATACCAAAATGCAACCGCAAGAAACGGCAGCTCCGCAGACCAAATGTCACTATGTTTTCATGAGGGACGAGGCAAATATGAAGAGTAAACTTTTCTACGAGGGTGATTACAGTCGAATTGAATGTGAAATTAGAGAATTGCTCAACTGTCAGCCGGAATTCATGAGCGCACGCACGGCGTCAAGTCCCCGGGCAACGGGAGACGCCATTCAAGACATACTGGCTGACAACTTCCAGGCTTTGCTTGGCAAGGTCTGCAAGGAGTATTCGGCAGACTTCGCTCGCCGCGCCATGGCAGATTTGGCCTTTAAGGATACTGACGATATCTACTACGTCGTTGATGTGAAGACCCACAGGAAAGAGGTGGGCTTCCATATGCCCAATCTCACCTCGGTGGAACGGCTTGCGCGGTTCTATGAGGATAACATGAATTGTTTTGTCGTGCTATCAGTCGGCTACCGCATAGACGGCACAAAGGTGACAGTAGAAGATGTGCACTTTGTTCCAATTGAGTTCTTGTCGTGGAAGTGCCTGACAATTGGCGCACTTGGATGGGGACAAATCCAGATCGCCAATTCGGACAAGATCGAGGTGATGCCCCGATACTCCCGCAAGAAATGGATGTTGGAACTCTGCGACACGCTGTTTGAGTTTTATCCTCACGAAATCAGCAAAATCAACAAACGAATCCAGTATTTTCAGAAAGTAAAGGAGCGGTGGGAAAAGAAAGAAGAAAGCTAACAACGCACTGCACTTGATGGAATTTTCGCTGACGCTCCAAAGCCAGAAGTGATTCAAACGCTCCGCTGAAATCTGAGTAAGAAGCCCTCGACGCACTGGCAGGCGAGCAATTCGCGGGGTGAAAACGCGATTTTTAAGTCAAAAACGGCTATTTGCATATTTACAACAAGGCATTGTAAGCGTGATATGCGACGGATGAAGTGTTATCTGTCACAGATGAGGGGCAACTCGCCGGTTGAAGCGCAAACCGTTGCGGTGAATTCTGAGACGCTATCGGGCAATTAAGAACGAAATGTCTGAGCGAGAAGCCCGTCGTATGGACACGGGCTGGAAGCCCGTGCTACGGAGTTGAGTGGTGGGAAAAAGCGGGCCGGGAAATGCTTCACGGCATGGCCTGCTCTGCGAAGCGCTAGGCAGGCTCGCGGAGCGGAGATGGCCGTGCCGCAGTTCTACACAGGGCAAGCAGGGCAGGGTACCTCGGTTTATGCATTAGCATGCGGTGAAATCTTGGGTTTTTGCTCCTGAGGCATATGAGCCCGATGTATATGACAGTAAGCTTCATGGTTATAGATACTCAAGATATGCGTGCAGTGCGGAACCATGCATTTCCTGCCCTCAGCCGAAGTCTTTAGTATTTTTCCCATCGTTACTCCTAATAGATAAATCGCCAAACAAAAAAGCCGTACAGGTTAGTTGTCTTCGTCTGCGGCCTGAAGATTTTCTAATCTTCTGTATAGGACTATAGCACATTATTCGGCTTTGTCAAACAATCTCTTAGAGCGTGTGCGAGAAGCCCTTCCGTCGTGGCATGGGCATCTTGCCCATGTGTCGCAGGGCCATCCTGGCCCTGCAATCGGTCTTTTTTCTACGACCGGGATGCCCGTGCCACTTTTCATACACGCTCTTACTAAGGGACTGCCGCCTAAAGCATCTGGGAGCAAGATACCCGTTCGCGGGAATGACCCCCCGGACAGGTCCGGCAGCTATGCAGCGAAGTTGCGCGAATCTGGCCCCCTTGTCGGGTTTTCAACTTCGGCTGGGGGGTGATTTTGAGTTTTTCGATTTCCGATTGAGATTCCTGCGTCGTCCCGTCGCCCCAGGCCGCGCGGTGGGGCGCTCGCAATAACCGGCCCGAACCCCACGAGATACGCTATAATTGCCGATTTCCCTTGACAGTCAAGCTCCGCTCAAGTATAATACATATCAAACTAACAGAATCGAGATAGTAAGTGGTATGTACTATATGGAATATGCAATCTTGTACGTAAAACAAGGAGCCGGCCCACACAGCGACAAGGTTCTCCAAATTCCCCCTATTCCTTTGTGCCCCTGTGCCGAAGGTGCCTGTGCCCAGGGTATTTGTGGCTGTCTTGATCTGTGCGAATCCGCGCAATCCCCGATCCCTCTTCGTTTTGCCCGGTTGAACATTAGCCTGTGCCTTATATATCTCTGGTTCTTCTTAGTGTCTTCGTGTCTTCGTGGCAAGCAGTCAATTATGCAAAACAAACCCAATTTCAAAATAGGCAAAATAGCTCTAACCCCTTGCTATGAAAAGCATTATGGCCGGATTCTCTCCCTCCGCCCCCGCCAAAACAAACCCAATCAAACCCAATTTCAGACGCCCAAACAGCCCACCCGTGCGAAGAATCGCTCCCTGCAGGACTATCTTTGGTGGAAATCACGCGGGATTATACCGCCATCCCGCCCTGGGGCAGGATGGGGTGGAAAATGGTGGTGGTTTCTCAGGGGATATGGTAGAATCCAAGTATATGAACAACAGTGTTAATCTGTGTAAATCCGTGTCAAAAAACAGAATCCGTCAGTTTGAGAATGTTAGCTGGCTGTCAACGATAGGAGATTTGAATTATGACTGATAATAAGATGAAGCGTCGTACTTTTCTCAAGCAGAGCGCCGTGATCGGTGCCGGGCTGGTTGTCGCCAAATCCGGGATTCTGCGTGCCGGGAATTCTCCCAACGAGAAGCTCAATATCGCCGTTATCGGCGTCGGCGGTCGCGGCGGGTCGAATATGAACGATGTTCGCAGCGAGAACATCGTTGCCCTCTGCGATGTCAACGCCGATAATCTTGACTCCGCTGCGAAGCAATTCCCCGACGCCAAGACGTACGTCGATTGGCGCAAGTGCCTTGAGCAGAAGAATATCGAGGCGGTCGTCTGCTCAACGACGGACCATACGCACGCCTTTGTGAATGTCTGGGCGATGAATCGCGGAATGCATGTCTATTGCGAAAAGCCCATTGCCAATTCCGTCGAAGAGGCCCAGATGGTTCGGGCGACGTATCTTAGGAACAAGGACAAGCTCGCCACACAGATGGGCACTCAGATTCATGCCAGCGATAATTACCGCAGGATGGTCGAATTGATTCGCGGCGGCGCTATCGGGATTCCCAGCGAGGTTCGCGTCTGGTGCAGCCGAACGCCCGCGGGCGGCAGCTACCTGCCCGAGGTCACGCCGATTCCGGATTATCTTAACTGGGACCTCTGGGTCGGCCCGGCTCCCTTCCATCCTTTTAATCCCGGCTATATCGGCGGATGCCTCAAGTGGAACCGATTCTGGGACTTCGGCAGCGGGCAAATCGGCGACATGGGCAGCCACATGATGGATATGGCCTACTGGGGATTGGATTTGAAACTCCCGACCACCTGCAAAGCCGAGGGCAGCGAGCAGAACAGCGATACGCTGCCGATTTGGCTTACGGCGGAATGGGACCACCCTGCCAACGATTGGCGGCCTGCGGTTAAGGCCTATTGGTACGACGGCGGAAAGAAACCGGGAATGCCCTCCGAGGCCTTCGACAGGGAAAAGCTTTTCAAAGGGGCGCTTTTCAAGGGCGATAAGGGCTGGCTCCTGGCCGACTACGATTTTCGAATGCTGATGCTTAGGGGTGATATGACGCATTACAAGTCGCCGAAGACCGACGAACTGATTCCCCCTTCTATCGGTCATCACAAGGAATGGATCGTGGCCTGCAAGACGGATAAGAAGACGCTTTGCAACTTCGATTATTCCGGCGCCTTGGTCGAGGCTAATATGCTTGCTCTGGTTGCGTACCGTGTTGGCAAGGCCCTGGATTGGGATGCCCGGAATATGAAGGCCACGAATTGTCCGGAGGCTGATCAGTATATTCGCAAGACTTATCGCGAGGGCTGGCGGCTGAACGGATAGCGCCCTTTGCGAAAAAGAAAATGTCACTTTGCGTCATTCCCGCGAAAGCGGGAATCCAGGGTTTTTGCCACGTTTCTGGACTCCTGCTTCCGCAGGAGTGACATGCCGTTAGTTATGCAGGAATCAATAAACACGTACAAAGCGAGAATCCATGCCTGATATTCGCCGGTGCGGTTGCGTTTGGAGGTGGGGGGGCGTTATTCGGTTTTGTTGAGTTTGTTTAGCTCCTCTTTCGCCTGTGGGTGGCCGAGGTCGGCTGCTTTTTTCAGCCAGAACACGGCTTGTTCGGGATTTTTGGGGATCCCTTCGCCTTGTTGGCACATCAGGGCGAGGTTTACCATTGCCTGCGAGTCGCCCGCCTCTGCCGCTTTCTTGTACCATTCGGCGGCCTTGGCGAGGTCTTTGGCGGCGGCTCGCCCTTGCTGGTGCATCAGGCCGAGATTGAACATCGCCATTGTCTCGCCCAGCTCGGCCGCTTTGCTGAGCCACTCGACGGCCTTCCTTTCGTTCTTCTCGAGTCCATTGCCCTGGTAGTAGGCCATCGCCAGGTTTGCCATGCCGCGCGGATTCCCTGCATCTGCGGCCTTGCGATACCATTGCACGGCCTTGTCGGCGTCTTTCGGCGTGCCGAGACCTTCGTCGTGCATCAGCCCCAGGTTGACCATCGCGTTTGTCTCGCCGCCCTGGGCCGCCTTTAGATACCATTCGCCGGCGCTGCCGAAGTCCCTGTTGACTCCATAACCGTTGTAGTACATCACTCCCAGGTTGTACATTGCCTCTATGTTGCCTGTGGCCGCGGCCTTCTCGAACCATCGTTTGGCGCTGCCGTAGTCGTTGATGTCGAGGTATGCCAGAGCGAGGTTGTACATTGCTCCGAGGTCGTTGGCGTCCGCCGCCTTTCTGAACCATTCTACTGCTCTCGTGTAGTCCTTTGCGATTCCGTCGCCGTTGTAATATGCTACGCCGACGTTGTACATAGCCTGGACGTTGCCCGCAGCAGCGGCCTTCTCAAGCCATTCTACGCCCTTTGCAATGTTGCGGGCCGTGCCTTCTCCGCCCAAATACATCACGCCGAGATTGTGCATCGCTTCGGGATGCATCTTATCGGCCCCGCTCTTGTACCATTGCAGGGCCTTTGCGTAGTCCTTCTCGACCCCGTCCCCGGCGTGGTATATCAGGCCGAGATGGAACATTGACGCGCTGTTGCCTGCCTCAGCAGCTCTTGTCAACAATTCAAGAGTCTTGTTGATGTCCTGTTCGACTCCATTGCCGTTGTAGTATGCCAGGCCCAGCTTGTGCATGGCGCCCGGGTCGTTCACGTCAGCCGCCTTGCGGCACCATTCAACGGCCGCATCGAGGTCTCCTGCCGCT
>DATEBC010000141.1:0-2207 GCA_035288065.1 Sedimentisphaerales bacterium
TCGCCGCTGACCAGCGGCACGGCAAGACACGCGCCGGGGACCAGTTTCCTCTCCTCATCTGCGCCCTCCAGGCCCGCCGGAGGCGGGGCGCCTTCAGCTTGCACCCGCTGCGCCGGGCCTGCTATACCCGGAACAACCGTAAAGCCTAAAGGCTCAACGGCGGTGCTCAACTGCTCGCAGGCCTCAACGCCCAGCCCCGCAGTAATCAACGGGCAGGGCAGAACGCTCGCACCGCCCAGGCGGTTTCTCGCTGAGAACTGAGGCCTTGAGATTTGCCTGTCGATTTCGGATAAGTCTATCGGCCTGGAGTAGTCAATGGAAAAGGCCGGTGCCGGCTTTTCAGCCTTGCCCAGGCCTACACGCAGCATCTCGCCAATCGCCGTTGCACCGTAAAGCGGGTCCTTGCTGTAGGTCCACGCAAAAGCCAGCGCCCCGGCCATGCGACCGTCAATATAAACCGGAGAGCCGCTGCAACCGGCCACCGGACCGGTATGAACGAAGCGTTCATCCGTTCCCTGAACCAGAATAACATCCCTGCCGGGCTCGAAATCCCGCACCACGTCGATGACCTTCAGACCGAACTTCTCGATCCCGTCGATACCGTACTCTGTCAGACAATAACCCTCCATCCCCGGCTTAATCTCATCAAGGCTGATATATCTGGCCGGGTCCCATCCGTCTGGCGGGGCATTTGCATCGGTGTCGCGGGCATCTTGCCCGCGGACCGAGGGTGGGACGCCCTCGACACCCGGCGGCAAGCCTTCACCGCCCAGGCAAAAAGAAACCCCAAAAACCGCCGGAATGCACAAGCCGAGGATCAGGACGCCTCGTCCTCTGCTTTTCACCCGTTTCTTGAACATTAGCGCCCTTTCGATTAACTTTCAGGCAGGATTTTATCAGCAAATTAGCCCGTTGCAAGACAAAAGATATTTTGCTACAATGTCGTGTTTGGTGAATAGTACTCTGTCAAACTTGATCTTGTGGACATCGTCATTGCGAGGAGGCCGAAGGCCGACGTGGCAATCTCATAACCCTCGAAGGATAGAGGCTCCTCCAGCCCAAAGCGCCTCACGATGACGGCCACAGTTTTAATCTTGACAGAGCAATAGCCGACCGTGATAAGTCGTGATAGGCAGTCAGTTGTTTGATATTATGAAACGGAGCTTTATATGAAAGCTGAGCATCGCCACGAGCTTAAAACCAATACCTTGGCCGAATGGATGGGCAACCTCCCACAGTGGGCCGGGGATAACCTCATATCTATAGTCATCGTCATTGCTACAATCGTCGCCGCCGGAGGCTTCTACTTCTGGAGAAGCTATGGCAGAAATGCGCAGCTTCAGGAGCAGTACCGTTTCACGAGCTTCGTTAACCAGATATCGAACCGCAAAATGCAGCTCCTCGGCGCACAGAACCAGGCAGGGGGCACTTCCTCGATACTGTTCGAGCCGGCGCGCAGCCTCGAAACATTCGCCAAGAGCACAGGCGACAACAACTTGGCCGCATTGGCATACATCAAACAGGCTGAGGCCCTGCGAACGGAGCTGCATTACCGCACCGAGAGCGTGAGCGATCAGGACTTGGCCGCGCAACTTGGCCGCGCAAAACAAAGCTACGCTATGGCTGTCGAGAAGGCGTCGGATAACCCGTCGTTAATGGCAATCGCCCAATTCGGAATCGCCCTGTGCGAGGAAGAGCTGAGCAACTTCGACGAGGCAAAACAAATATACGCCCGGATCGCAGCCGATGACGCCTTCCAGGGCACGGCCACTGTGCTCCAGGCAAAGCTGCGCCTTGAGACGATGGATGACTATAAGAAGAATGTGGTTTTCGCACCAAAACCGAAGCCGAAACCGAGAATAATACCCCTAAAGCCTGCGGAGATACAGTTGGGTCCTGTTGACGCCAATCTGCCTGTTGGTCCGCTTGCCGGCGGACCCGCCGCCGCGCCGACTGGTGTCGAGGGCGTCCCGCCCTCGGTCCGCGGGCAGGATGCCCGCGACACCGATCCCAACGCGCCTGCCCCTGTCAAGATTGAGAAGCCGGCCGGCGATGCTAATCAGCCCGCCAAAGAGCCAAAGGAGTCGGCAACGCCGCAGACCAAATCCGGCCCGGCAGAGCCGAACGCCCCGGTTAAGGCCCCGGATGCAGCCGTGCCCGCTGTAACCCCGCCGCCGGCAATCGAGCCGAACAACCCAGCAAAGACG
>DATEBC010000142.1:0-14950 GCA_035288065.1 Sedimentisphaerales bacterium
GAAGCTGGAGGCGCCGGCGATGAGAATCGCGAACCGTCCCTTTCCGGGGGCGGCGGAGAGGCGGACGGTGGATTCGTTGGCGTACTTCGCCTTGGCCGGGCGGCCGGCCACTGCGACGGCAACCGCCGAGGCGTTGTAGTAATCACCCTCCCGGAACTGCTGGGTAAGGATGGTGCGGCCGTCGCGAATGTCGAGCGTCGAGTTCGCTGTGTGGTTACGCGTACGGATCATCACGCTGTGATTCTTGACGAGATTGTAGTTCTGCCCGGAGTGATATTGGACGGCGTAGCGCAACATCCTAAGGTCGATGCTGATTGTCGAAGGTTGGTCCCGCCGGTCTTCCACCTCGACGGCCATCACGTCCCGTTCGGGCCAGGCGAGCAGGCGTGCAGTGACGCCGTTGCCCCGGACGGTCATCAGACCGTCATAGAGGGACAGGCGCTGCCCGAATGCCTGACCTTCGAAAACGTCGTCTCCGAAATCCACGAATTCGATATCGACATAGCCGCAGCCGCTGCCGTAGTCGCTGTCTCGTGCAGGAAAGCTGTTCGTCTCGCAGTTGGCGGCGAAGACATCGACGCGGTTGATCTGGAATTTCAGGGCAGTGGGCGTCGTCCAGACGAGGCTGCCCATTCGGCCGTTTCCGAGCGGCAGCCCCTGCTCGCTTCTGGCCGCAGGGGCGTCATATACAATATCCGCTCGCGATACGAGTTTTTTATAATCCACATTCATCAGGTTGTGCACTTCTTCGGCGCAAGTGCATGATATCAGCGATGATAATGTAATGGCCGCGCTTATGAATTGTAATTTTCGCATAATACTAATCACCTCAAACTGACCGGTTTTCAAGAAAATGACACGATAAGTCCTTGTGCCACAGCAAGATAACACAGTATGTCATTCCCGCGAAAGCGGGAATCCACTCACCCGCCACACTTCCCCCCGGGATGGCGGGGCCAACTGGATACCTGCGAAAGCAGGTATGACAAGGCGAATCGGTCAGTTTGAGTAATCACCTTGCCAACGTAGAGACAACACCATACATCCAAAGCTGCCGCTACTTGGTGAAACGAGCTACGAATCCGCCGCCGTTGGTCATTTCGATTTCGAGCGTATCGCCTTGCTGCACGGCACGGTCTTCCAGGACTACCGCGTCGGCCTTTTCCTTGCTGTCGCGGACGAGCGAGGCATTGTACTGACCATCGCCCAGGAACGACATCGGCACCCGGATAGTTCTGGCTTGGGGGCCGCACATAACCGCCAGGAACCATATGTCTCGAGTGCGGCGGGCAAAGATCGCCAGCTCGCCGATCTGCGAATCCGGCAGGACGATGGTCTGGTCCCAGACGGCCGGTATAGTTTTGATTACATCGGCGGCCGGATTATCCAGAACGGATTGCGGATGCGCCGCCAATGTCAACATCGGGCTGTCAAAGATCGCCAGACTGGCGATCTGATGCGCCCAGGTGGTATCGCCTCGACGCTGCCCGAAGTGCATCGTTGTATAGTCGGCAGGACCTGCCAGATAGCGTGTAAAGGGCAAGATTGTCTCGTGGCGGGCACGCTCCTTGAGGCTGCTGGATTCCATTCCACGGACGGCCTCTCGCACAAGCTCATTGGGCCAGGTGCGATGGCGGCCTGTCGGCTTATTGGCGCCGTGGAAATCGACGACCATTTGGTATTTCGCCGCCGCTTCGAGCAATTCTTCGTAGAGGTCAACGGTTTCTTTGGCCTCATGGTCGAAGAAGTCTATCTTGGCCCCGGCGACACCAAGTTTGTGCAGCCTTGAGAAGAATTCCTCTCGCTCCTGCGGCGTGCGCAGGCGGTTGCTGTGCACCCAGAAGAGTAGCCGGACGCCGCGCTCGGCGGAGAATTCGACGATTTCCTTAATCTGCTCGTCGCTCCAGCGGGACCAGAGACCCTCAAGGATGTGATATTCGTAGCCCAACTGCCCGGCCATTTGAGAGAACCCTTTCAAGCCCTCGAATGAGCCGTCGCCGCCATCGACATATCGCCACACCGCACGGCCCGGCTTGACCCAATCCGTCTTGATGCCGTCGGGGAAGAAATTCGGATCGGGCGGCGGGCACAGGTTGTGCACGATATCGCAATTCACCAGTGCGTTCAGGTCCGCGGCAACCATCACAACGCGCCACGGGGTTGTGATCATTCCACTGACCGATGCGGGCTTGCCTAAGCGCTTGGCTTCGTCCCGTCCGTAGCGCAGCTCATAAGGATAGTTCAGAGGTTGGCGGTGGCCAAGACCCGTAACCAGGCCGCGGCGACCGTCGGCTTCAAGGGCCATTCCACTATAATTGACCAGATCGGCCTCGCTGATAGAGCCGTAGCCGCCGGCATCGGGCAATTTGAACGTTACAGGCGGGCCGGCCCATTGCCCGGGCGAGATTTCGGAGATGTCGCTCTTCTTATACGCTGCCTCGTAGTGACCCCCAAGGTCGTGGGACCAGACGGTCGAACCGGCAGGAATGACGAAGGTGGTATATTCATCGGGCACACGCAAGGCGTTCTCATCGCCGGGGATAATGTGGCGAAAGGCCGCGCCGTCGTTAAAAACGCGGACATCCAGGACGTAGTCGATGAATGACAAATCGTGCTTGAGCGAGATGCGGGCGGCATTGCAGTTGTTCGTTGCCGTGCTGTGGACGCCGTGCCAGGGATAGGTCTCGTTAATCTCGTAGCGCTCCACCTTGTCAAGGACTACCCCAGCCGAGAGGTCGTAGCCGTCAACGTACATCACGATGGTGGATGGATCGAGGACCGTCGTTGCGCGCAATTCCACCGTGAAGGTCAGACGCTCGGCATTGGGCAGGATAGTCAGCTTGACTTTGCCATCGGGGCCGGTAACCTGCACCTGCTCCATCCGGACACGCTGTGAACGTCTTGTGCTCTGTCTCTGCCTTGCGACGCCTGCCTCGGCCATAGACATCGCCACGGCCAGTCCGATGATTACGCACTTTCTGATTTCCGTTCGCATAGTATTCTCTTTCATTCATTACTCTGTCTTTACTAAGCAGTCTATTGCTCTGTTGAGAAGCCTTGCAGGCTGTCATTTCGAGCGAGCCGGAGGCGAGCCGAGAAATCTGTTTCTTAATAGATTCCTCGACTTCGGCCCTACCGGGCCTTCGCTCGGAATGACCCAAACCGGGGCTTCTCAACGGAGCATCAGTCTATACAAATTCCCTGCCTTGTTCAAGGGCACTATTGGAATAAGATGCTTAGCCACGAAGGCACGAAGACACGAGGGATGAGGGACGAGGGACGAAGGGGGAGAGGAGGCAATGGGGGAATTTAGAATATCGAATTTTAATGACGAAGGGAACCTGTCTTGTATTTTTCTTTTACGTCGTTAGCAATTGCTTTGGGTCTGTTCTTGCAGCCATTGCAGGCCGGTCTTTCCATATTTCTCTACCGACACATCTACCGCCGAACGATTGAGTTCAGCGGCGCGCTTTAGCGCATCCGCTGGAACGAATTGTTAGCTGTCTCAAACAGAAATTGCGCGTGATGATTATGCTCCGTATTAAGGCGCTCTCTCGCGATTCTGCAGTACTCTTCACTAATATCAATACCTATAAAGTTTCTCCGAAGACGTCTCGCAACTTTGCAGGTTGTGCCGCTTCCGCACATTGGGTCAAAAACTAGGCCACCTTCGTTTGACCAAGAATAGATATGATCTCTGGCTAACTCACAAGGAAATGGTGCAGGGTGGCCTTTTGCTTCCTGGTCCTCTAAATTCTTTCCAACGACGTACTCCCAAATATTCCCCTTGATCTTCTGCTCTTTTACCGGCTTAGCCATTTTGGCTCTTTTTTGTTCATGCTTTGAGTAGTTCTTGTATGTAGTGCCGTTGAGTTCGAGCCCGGCATGTAAGCATGGAATAAATATCGGGTTGTGTGTTGCAACCTGTCCTTTACTGAAAACAAACATATACTCGAACTCATTGTTGTATCTACTCCTGTAGATTTGCGGTATTGGGTTCTTCTTTCTAAAAATCATAGTGTCATGCAGATTAAAGCCAGTCTCCATAAAAAATAAGGCTTGCTTGAAGCTCGTCCCTGTTTCGCTACCTTCGATGGTGGCATCGGCAACAACCCAAACAACAACCCCACCGTCCTTAACTACGCGGAATAACTCACGTGCTATAGCTTCAAAAGGGAATACATATCCCTTGTAGTTTCGTAAATTGTCGTAAGGCGGAGATGTAAGAACCATGTCCACAGAACAATTCTCGAAGCTTTTCATAACTTCGAGGCAATCGCCCTGTGAAATTTTGTTCAAGAATTCTGAAATCGCCATGTATTAACTACCTAATCTCAAGAATGCCATTGTCGGAAACAGATCTGATGACCTGAATTTTGCTTTCTATTTTGTGAGCTCGAACAAGCTCTAGCAGAGCCTCTTCGTGGCTCATGCGCATAATCTTTTCTCTTTCATTGGCAAGAAAAGTGAGAGCAGCCTCTTTTGCCACTGCGATTGACTCTATAGCCGCCTGTTTCTCCGCTTTCCATAGATCTTCGACCGACTTAGAGAAGGCAAGCATTGTCTTGTTTATGGCCAGCCAATAAGAATATGCGGCCTTTGAAGGGTTTAGAGCCGGAATCGTTTTGAATATTTCTTGAATTAGTTCTTCTGTTCTTGGCTTCCCTTCAAGAAGGGAGAAAGAAACCAGCATTGCGAGGTGTGAATAGGTAAAAACACACACATTACGGGTGCTTGCCTGCTCATAGATTTGGCTGGATTGTGTTGGCAACTGGTAAATTGGGCAGACGACCATAGCGTATGGTTTTCCGCGCTTCCAACCGTCCATTGCCTGAACCTTGAAGTCTTTTTGGTTCTTGGCTGTTCTGCTAAGGCGAAAAGACTTCGCATCTGCGACAAAACTGTATGACTTGGCAAATGCTTCTACATCCGCAGAATCTGCCCTCTCTTTCAGAACGAGGCTTTTTAGACCTACACCCTTGAATGCTTCGGATAGCAAAGAGTCTGTATATTTTGAATACAGCTTTTCTTCGCTGGAGTCGTGACCATAGGACTCGGGAATATCTCCGCATAGGCGCAAATGGTCTATAAGGGCCGGTATGCCCTTTTTTATGATTTCATCATTGAGTTCTTTTTCTAGCCGATCGGAATCGTCGCCAAAGTCGCCGCTCAGCTTGCGAATTTCCTCAACCCAGTAGGTGCGCCTGGTGATCGCAGATTTGCTTATGATTTTCTTCATGATCATGTCCCAATATGTCCAATTGAACAGCTAACAATGATTATACAGTCTGTATAATACGGCAAATACAGACTGCTTCTTTCTGTATAAGAAGTTCCCGTTGCTTCTTTCCATTTTTTAATACCCTTCTTTCATAAAACCGCCATTATTCGACAATCTCTGCTTCGTGTAACAAACCAATTCTTCGTTTTATCGCTTCTTCAATTTTATTTATTGCCTCAGTCATTTTTTCGAATAACTCATCAGCACTGTCGAACAATTTGTCATCGAACTTTCCAGAACTTAAAACTCGTGCGACTTTTCTGATATGCTTTCGACATTGATCGAGAAGATCTTCGGTTATTTTGCTTACATCATCATGATAGAAGGGGCGATGATATTTGAATAAGTCATTAGCTTTGTTAAAGGCATCAGCAGCACTTTCAAATCTGCCCTTGTAAACATCATAGTGTGCTTGATCTTTTGGCATTATATCGACGGACGGTGTAATAGTCGCTGTTGACCGAACATCAACAAGTGCTTTCCACAGTTCGCCATAGAGCTGAAATTCTTTCTCAAACTGAAGCTTGTGTACAGTATTTTTCTTTCCAAGCTTAGATTTTAAGGATTCTAATTGCTTGTCATGCTCATGTTTTTGAGCTTGTAGTTTCTTGTTAACAAACCAATTCCCTATGCAAGAAGCAACTGCTCCTCCAATACCACCTGCCGCTATTAGCTTGAGTGCCTCTAAACCTGTGGATATTGCTTGTTGTTCTGACATTGTCTATTACCTTAAATAACCATACTGCCTCATAAAACCCCCATCACCGTATTGCTCGGCTGACCTTCGCCGGATTTATCTATTGCTATAAAGCGATATTCGAGTTCTTTGCCTTTCAGCTGGTGCTACTCTGCGAAGTGCCTACTCCGCCGAATTAGCTTCCGTTCTCCGTAGTACTACGAAGGATGAATCGGCTACGAAGGCTGGAAGCTCGCTACGAAGCACGAGTCAACCACCGTTGCTTCTGTCTCGATTGCCGTTGCGACATCCTGTGCTATTCTGCGAAGTAGCGACTTCGCTACGAAGCACGAGCCACGCACCATTGGTACGATTCCTACGCTGAATGTTATACGCGATAACCGTTCCGGCGTCAACGGGCGAATTGAGGCCATTCTTGAGGAGATTCGGTCAGCTTTACCGCTGGAGAGGCGGCACGTCCTGAATCCGCCGGCAAAGCGGATATTCAAGCTACTCAAACTGACCGATTTTATGGTTAAGCCATGGCATAACCATTTTTTTGACACGGACCCACGGTCCCATAGGGATTTACACAGATTAACACTGTGGTTAAGCCATGGCCTAGCTATTTCCGGGTATTTGGATTCCTGCTTTCGCAGGAATGACAGATACTTTTATCTTGTTGTCAATACGGTAGTTACGTTGGAATCCAACCCCAAAACGGTCAGTTTGAGCAAGCTAGATGGCCGGTTTTAGGCAGGGTGTGCAAAAAACATTTATTTTGCACACCTTCTCAAAATCACGGGCGAGACGCCCGTGCCACCAAGCCTCCAAATTTTTGAAGTCGCTCTTGAACTATGTGGTGCGTTATTATAAAATGCTCTGTTTCGATGCTCGTTAAGGTTTTGAGTCTTGGGTTTTGAGATAAATGTATGAGTGATTACATAGTCTTGGTAAAACAGGTGCCCGATGTTTCGCAGATCACGGACAACGCCTTCGACCCCGAGAGCGGCACGCTCGTGCGAACGCGTCTTGCCAACGTCATCAATGAATTGGATGCGCAGGCGCTGGCGTTTGCCCAGTATATGAAGAATATCAGCGGCGATGCGAATGCGAGGGTCGTTGTGCTGACTATGGGGCCGCCGATGGCGGAGGAGGTCCTGCGGTACAGCCTGGCTCGATGCGCCGACGAGGTCATCCTGCTGACCGACAGGGCCCTCGGAGGAGCCGATACCGTAGCGACCGCAAATCCGCTGGCCTACGCGGTGAGAAAGATAGCCAGGGATATTCTCAAGAACGAAAAGGACTATTACGTAGTTAGCGGGATGCAATCGGTGGACGGGGATACGGCCCAGGTGCCGCCGCAAATGGCGGAGGAGCTTGGCCTGCCGTGCATTGCGTATGTTACCGGCGCAGCCTTCAAAAACGGACGATTTGAATTCACGCGAATCATAAGCGGGGGCAGCCAGGTCGTCGCGGCGAAGAGACTGCCGGCGGTGATAACCGTAGCCAAATATGAGTACCCGCTGTTTGCGACGTTTGGGCTAACCAGGCGAGCCAACAAGACCAAAATCACCCAGTGGGGCAGCGAAGACATCAATGCCACGCTCATCGGCGTAAAGGGTTCCAAGACGGCGGTGATAAGGGTTTTTCCGCCCGGCAAGAGCACAAGAAAATGCAAACACATCAGCGATGTCAAGTCGCTTGCGCAGGTCATTGTGGACAGCTTCAAGGGCGGCGACGGCAAGCCGGGCCAAGGCGCGCAGACCGGAGCCGACCGCTATGTCCTGCCGAAGAAAAGGGCAAGCCTGCTTGACAGACGTTTCGAGGGTCTCAAGAAAGAGCAGGAGGACTACTGCATCCTCGGCGAACAGATCAGCAAACTCGGCGTCACCGATGTCAGCCGGATAACCGAGGCCGAGAAGGAAAAGATACTTGCGGCGGCAGGCGGGGACTTCCATAAGACCGTGCTTGATAACATGATAGCAGGCTATGGGATGACCGAGCCGGCCTTCCAGGGAGAAGTCTGGGTTGTGGCGGAGCACAGCGACAGCCACGTGCACCCTGCGACATTCGAGCTTATCGGCAAGGCCCGCGAACTGGCGGATTCACTGGAGACAAAGGTCGGCGTTTGTCTGGCGGGTTTCGGCATAGAGCTAATGGCGAAGGAGCTGATAGCCGCGGGGGCGGATAACGTTTATGCCATCGAACATAAACTCCTGGGCGAATTCGACCCGCATGCCTGGCGCAAGGCCGTTGCTGACGCGGTAAGCGCCTATTGGCCTCAGATAGTTCTGTATGGCGCCACGCCACAGGGCAGGATGTTGGCGCCGATGGTATCGTACCGGGTCGGCTGCGGCTTGACGGCTGACTGCACCGGGCTGGCTATCAAAGACAGCTCTCGCAAGGGTGAAATCGGACTTCTGCTGCAGACGCGGCCCGCCCTCGGGGGCAACGTTATGGCGACAATCCGCACAAAGAACTCGCGGTCACAGACGGCCACCGCCAGGCCGGGCGTGATGAAGAGACTCCCGCCCGACCCATCGAGGAAAGGTCAAATCATCAGGCACAAGGTCGAGCTAACGCAGGACGACATCTGCCTGGAGATTATAAAGACGGAGCGAGGCGGCGGCGGGGTGAACTTCGCAGCGGATGTAATTGTCAGCGGCGGCAAGGGCATGCAGAGCAGGGATAATTATGAGCAGCTTCTCGAAACGCTCTGCGAAGCCCTGCGCGGAAGACTGCAGGCGCAGGTTGAGAAAGGCGCTTCACGCGCGGCGGTGGAACAGGGATTCATTGAGCGTGCGCACCAAGTGGGGCAGACCGGCACATCCGTCGCGCCGAAGCTGTACATTGCCCTGGGAATATCCGGCGCCATACAGCACATGATAGGGGTCGCCAACACCGAGACGATCATAGCGGTCAACAGCGACCCGAATGCGCCGATTTTCAAACAGTGTGATTACTACATTGTCGCGGCGATTGAGGATGTCGTGCCGAAGCTGGCCGCGGCAATGAAGGAAGTCTGACGTCTTGAGTTTTGAGTTTTGACTTTTGAGTTTTGAGTTTACTTTAGGGGTATCACTGAACGTGGCAGATGCAACGGATCGCAATAGAGTGCAGGTTTTAGTGGTCGGCGCCGGGCCGGCTGGTCTGGCAGCGGCGATACAACTGAAAAACATCAAGCCGGATATGGAAGTCTGCGTGATAGACAAAGCGGCTGACCTCGGCAACCACAATCTTTCGGGCGCCGTATTGGAGGCTGAGCCGCTGCACAGCCTGCTGGACGCGGCCTCGCCGGGCTGGCGCGACACCGACGTCGCAAAACAGGTACTGGCCAACAGGATCGACCGGGACGACATAATGTTCCTGCCCTGCAACAAGACCGCCTTGAATATCTTCCCGATGGTGCAGTTGGCGCGGGCGCTTCATCTCGGTTTCGGCCAGATGGCGCACAAGGGGGATTACTCCGTCTCCATAAGCAAACTGACCAAGTGGATGGGGCAGATTGCAAAAAGCGCAGGCGCAGAGGTGCTCACCGGCTTTGCTGCGGAAGAGATTATTCTCGACGGCGCATCGGGCAGAGCCACGGGCGTCAAATTAGTTGACCAGGGACTGGACAAGGAAGGACACAAACTGCCCAATTACACTGCGGGCGAGCTAATAGGCGCAGACTTTATCGTGCTGGCGGAAGGCTGTGACGGCCTGGTTACAGAGAAGTTCATACAGAAAGCCGGTCTGCAAAGGCGGTCGAACCAGCTTTATTCGGTAGGCGTCAAGGAGATGATAAAAGTCACGCCCGAACAGTACAGCAGGTTCACTCCAGGCAGGGTTGTCCACGCGATGGGCTATCCGATATGGACGCCGCTCATCGGGCCGGGGATGTTCGGCGGCGGAATAGTCTATGCCGGCGAGCAGGACAATCTGGCGGTCGGTATAATTGTCGGAGCGGACTGGAAATACCATGATTTCAATCCGCAGGATGCCCTGGTGCTGTTTAAGCAACACTCATTCGTAAGGCAGTTTATCGACGGGGGCACGGTGGTGGAAGCAGGGGCGAAGATGATTCCCGAAGGAGGGTTCCACGCCATTCCACGAGAGCCGCGGTCAGGCAGCATCGGCAAGGCCAACGTTATGATTCTCGGCGACAGCGCCGGATTCGTGAATATGCTCAAGATAAAGGGGCTGCATAATGCTATCGATTCGGGTATTCAGGCGGGCAGGGCAATTGCCGAGAGCACAGGCAATCCCGCGGCGGCGGCGGCGAAATATACCAGCCTGGTCGAATACTCGAACATTATGAGGGAGATGAGGTCGGCTCGGAATTTCCGGCAGACCGTTGCGAAGCTGGGGCCGCTGGTCGGAATGCCGCTGTCGGTGCTGGGCGGGCTGCTGCCGAGGTTTCACGTTGAGAAGGACTACGAGGCGATGACCGCTTCAAAGTACCGGCTTAAGCCGGAGCAGAGCTTCGACAAAGATACGTTCACCGCCGTTGCGGCCACCAGCCACCGCGAGGAGCAGCCGGCGCATCTGAAAATTGTGGACTCGAATGTGTGTAAAACCAGGTGCACGCCGGTATTCAGCAGCCCGTGTATCACGTTCTGCCCGGCGGGGGTATATGAAACAATTGGCGACCAGGTTAAGCCCGCCAATCCGTCCAATTGCCTGCACTGCAAGACCTGCCAGCGCAAGTGCCCCTTCGACAACATCCGCTGGACCGCACCCGAAGGCGCCGGCGGGCCAAGATACAAGCGGATGTGAAATAGTCGTTATGCTTGGCGCCGATTAACAGAATATATTACACTGAATGAAGAAAGGAAGTGTAGATTATGGAAAAGAAGTTAGTTGAAGTCAGGTCGGAACTGCCTGCGGTTGCACAGGCCGGGCAAGTTAGGGCAAAGAAAAAGTGGCAAAAGCCGAAGCTCGAGGATGTTTCCGCCAAGGTAATGGCCCAGCCTTATATCAGGTTCACTTAATAGTCTCTCAGTCTCACTGCGAAGCCGTCTTATTGCTGTATTCAGGGACTGTTGCACATGCCAGCGGTTAGAACACCATTCGGGGTGTTTCCCTGTTGGAGGATAAGGTCTGTGCGCGGAATTGACTGTTACAGCGGGCAGCGAATGAGCCGCCCGGCCGATTGAGGCGCGAGCACCAAACGCCAATAGCAAGAAAGAAAGAGAGCATTAGATGAAGTTTACAGACCATACAAAGATCAGAAAAGAGAAGTTCGGAACGGTGGTATTCGACACCTTGACCGAAAAGATATTTATCACCGACCGGATCGGCGGGGAGATTCTGCAATTGATCGAGCAGGGAAAAGATCTGCCCGATATCTTCAATATGCTGGCTGATAGCTACGATGGCGATAAGCAAATGATAGAAAAGGACGTCCTGGAGTTTACCGAGCAATTGAAAGCAAACAACATAATCTGTGTGTAGGAGCACCTGTGGACATTGTAGCTGAAGACAAAACACTAAGCCGTTTAACGAATCCCGGGCCTGATGATGAGCTGAAGGCAATCCTCAAAGGCACTAACTTTGAGGATTATGAGTCCCCGCTGTTTATCGCCTGGCAGCTTAATTCTGCTTGTAATCTTGGGTGTCTGCACTGCTGTGAAGAAGCCGGGCATAGTATGCCTGATGAGATGACCAAAGACGAGTCGCTTGATTTCTGCAGGCAGGTCGCAGATCTGAAGATTCCTTATGCCGCCATTTCGGGCGGAGAGCCGCTGCTTTGTCCTCACATCTTTGATGTCTGCGAATCTATCAGGGGCAACAACATAAGTCTCAAGATAGAGACCAACGGCGAGTTCATCGACGAAGAGACCGCCGGCAAACTGGCGGCGTTGAAACTGCGGTCGGTGCAGGTCAGTCTCGACGGTGCAACGCCGGTGACGCATGAGAGATTGAGAATGGGGGGCGACTGGGAAAAAGCCGTGGCGGCGTGCAGGTATCTTGTGGAGCTCGGAGTTAATACTGAAATCGTATTTGTTCCGACGAAGTTCAACATCCACGAGGCGGGCGAGCTTATAGACTTGGCGTATTCGATGGGTATCTACGGCGTCTATACCGGCAAGACAATGCGGATCGGGCGGGCGGCGCGGAACTGGGATATTCTGTGTCCGTCGGAGGCCGAGTACGAGAGATTCTTCGACGTGCTGGATGAAAAGACGGCCGCCTACGAAGGAGAGATGAAGGTATATTATTACCCCTACGATGTGATTGAAGAACTGAAATATCGCCTTGAATCTCCTTCGGCGAGTTTGCTGGTCGTCCCCAACGGCAAAGTCAAGCTCATCGGTCCTCTACCTTTCGTTTGCGGGGATTTGAGACAAGACAGTCTGAGCCAAATCTGGGCAAACTACAAGAAAGCCTGGCGAAATCCCGAAGTAATCGAATTCACCAGGAAAGTGATTGCCGATCCGAAACTTCTGGCTGAGTCGAACAACTGGAGAGAGATTTAACGTTACCTGATGCGGGAGAGCGTTTGGAAAATGCAGCATCTTGCAGGTCTTATGAATCCAATGAACCTAATAAAACTGATAAGGTATCGATTCTTTTTGTTCGCCGGGATGCTTCCGTTTCTTTTGGGCCAGGCAATCGCCTTTGGCTTTGGCAAGTCATTTGATGGTGCGCGTTTTTGGTGGGGGTTCGTGGGCATTTTTCTTGTTCTGGCTGCGGTCGAATTTTTCAACGAATATTTTGACGCCAAATATGGCGGGGACAGGATATTCTCTGGCCAGGCGCGTGCTATTCCGAAGAGCTTTTTCGCGTTCGGCATTTTGGCCGTTTGCCTTGGTTTTATTGTTGGCCTTTATCTGACAATCCAAGCGGGCTGGCCCGTCATGTTATTTAGCTTTTTCGGATTCCTGGGCGCCTATTTCTACGTAGGCACGCCAGTCAGATGGGCATATCGCGGCTTGGGGGAGCTCGTGATAGGGCTTTGCTATGGTCCGTTTATGGTGCTGGGCAGCTATTATGTTCAGGCTGAAACAGTTCGGTTTGTGCCGTTTTTTGCTTCACTGATCTGCGGGATGTCTGTATTCTGTATAGCTGTGCTCAATGAGATACCGGACTATCATCAGGACATGCTGGTTGGGAAACGTAATCTGGTGGTAAGGCTCGGCAAGCAGAAAGCGATGGTGCTGTGGAAGGTGTCCTTGGCGGTTTTGTTTGCGCTTTTGATCCTGGGCGTTGTTATGAAGACTATTCCGGCGGCGGCAATAGTCGCCGCGGCAACACTTCCATGGGTTCTAAAAAGCGTAAGTGTCGTGGAGAAGAACTATGATAATCCCAAAGTATTCCTTTGCGCGGTGAATACAATGGTTGTCACACACATAGTGATTACGTTGTCTTTGGGCCTGGGTTTTTTGAGGCGTTAGATCGATGAATCTCGAGGAGGTTTATCAGCCGATAGCAGCCTATCTGAAAGCGGTAGAGGACTTTCTTGGCTCGGCTCTTGGCGAATCACAGAATCGCTCTATTCTGGCTATGGGCAGCGCCAGCCGGCCGCCCATGTAGCCAGCGGCGGAAAAGTCCATGATTCCATCACCCACCGGCGCCGCCTTATGGACGAGCTTGCCGTCGAGGCCCGGCAGGCCGGCGTAACCAAAGGCGGCCCGGGCGGGGCCGCGTAAAATTTTTTGCCGGGCGCAGGAATTATTTTGACTTCTCGGCGTTGGGCTGCGCACAATAGCAGTGTCGGTAGCGCTTCGGGCGTAGGCTCAGGGTGTCGGCCATGGACAGTGCACTGGGCAACCGGCCGTTGACGGTGGGCTGGGGTTTATCCTCTCACTCCTCTCTCCCTCCGCGTCCCAGCCCAGCCGTCCTTTATGGGAAATTTCAGCACGCACATTTCTTGGGGTGCAGAAAATGACAAAGAAATTGTTATTGCTGCCGACAATTGCAGCTGTCCTTGTATGCCAGGCATTAGCGGCCGCGAGGATCGACGTCTCGCTTGTCGAGCAGCCAAAGGTCGTAGCCTGTTTCGACGCTTCAGAGTTCGTGATAAAGGTCTCCGCTGAGGGCGACCCTCCTTTCAAGAACCCATTCACTGACGCCGAGTTGACCGGCACATTTGAAGGACCCGATGGCTCTTCGCTAAAAGTGGCCGGCTTTTGCGATTCAGAGGATGGCAGCATTTATCGCCTGCGATTTTGCCCGCACAGAGTCGGCATATACAACTGTGACTTGTCATTTCACGCAGATGGCGTCGAGAAAAGACTGGCCGGCAAGCTTATCTGCGAACCATCTGACAATTCCGGCCCGGTGATTGTTGACCCGAATAATCCCAAGCATTTCATTTATGTCGGCTCAAAAAAGCACTTCTACCACCTTGGCTACACCGCCTATCATCTTTTAGACACATCTAACGATGATTCGCAAGTCGAAGGCGTTATTGACTATTGCATCCGTAACGGTTTTAACAAAATCCGTTTTTTGCTCGCCGGCTATCCCCGCGACACCGACAGACGCACGAGTACCGACGTCGAGTATGGCGTCGCCGACCCGTGGAAGTCGCCGAATTACGGCTCAGAGCCGGGACAGGTCAATCCGCTTCCCGCCTGGCCTGGCCGGCCGCACAACTACGACTTTACACGTTTTAACGTCGCCTACTGGCAGCGAATCGACCTCGCGGTGAAGCTTATGCGACAAAAGGGCCTCGTCGCCACGTGCATCATCACGATAGAAAAGCAGGACCTGCCCAAAGAATATGGGCGACTGACGGAGCATGAGCATCGTTTGTACCGATATGCCGTCGCACGGCTGGCGGCATTCCACAACGTCTGGTTCGATCTTGGCAACGAGCACAACGAATTCCGCGACAAGTCGTGGGGTGATACTATGGGGGCATTTGTCAGGAAATGCGACGCCTTCGGAAGACTCGCCTCGGCCCACGGCTACGACCAGTTCTTCTATACCGATTCCACCTGGGCGGACTTCATCATCACTCAGCAATATGGCGAACCGCAAAAGGTTCATCAGTGGGCACT
>DATEBC010000143.1:0-18447 GCA_035288065.1 Sedimentisphaerales bacterium
TGCCAACGATCCTGCCAGCCGATCATAATCAAGCCTCCATGCTTTTGTAATAGTAACGTAGCATCCAGCAGCTATTTGATATATAATATATCGGAAGGCAAGGGCTTTTTCAACAGCCCCACTATAGCCAATTATGCGCAGAAGTCAAGAAAAAAATAGGCGCTATTGAGCGATATTCCGCGCCGGGGGCAAGAACGGGATTTCGTCGAATTTCGGCTTGAAACCCGGAAAAAACGCTGAGATTGGGGAAAAAGCGTTACATTCTGCAATTTCAGTGATCTTTATTGTGAGTTTCTGAGCGATACAGTTAAGTCTTTAGGGATTTGGTGAAGAATTCTTTTGTGAGGCGGAAGACAACAGGGCCGAGGCATACCAGCGCGATTAGATTGGGCACAGCCATAAGCCCGTTTAGCGTGTCGGCCAGCGCCCAGACCGCCTGTAACTCGCCCAGCGAGCCGAGCATAATCGGCCCAAGCCACAGAACCCTATAGACGGCCCTCGCCCGCGGCCCGAAAAGATATGCCGAGCACGTCTCCCCGTAGAACCCCCACGCGAGCATAGTGTCGTAGGCGGTCAGGGCCATCGAAAGCACGACGACCGAGAAGCCCACCTGTCTGCCAAACACCGTCTGGAAAGCCGACATCGTAAGGGCCGCGCCGGTAGAGCCGGACTTCCACACCCCCGTCATAAGGATCGCCAGCGCGGTGGCCGAGCAGATTACTATGGTATCGACGAACACCTCCAGAATGCCCCACAGGCCCTGGCGAGCCGGATGGTCGGTCTGGGCGGTCGCGTGGGCTATGGAGGCTGAGCCTAAGCCGGCTTCATTACTGAACACGCCTCTGGCGATACCCCAGCGAATTGCCTGTTTCACGCCGACCCCCGCAAATCCGCCCGCTGCGGCGACAGGTGTAAACGCCGATTTGAATATCAACAGCAGGGTCTCAGGCAAACTCTGAATATGGGAAAATATGATGATAATCGCGCCCAGGAAGTAGATGACGCACATAAAAGGGACGCAAACCACAGCCACTTGCGCAATCCGCTTTACCCCGCCGACCGTAACCAGGCCGACCGCCAGGATGAGTAATACGCCCGTAAATGCCCGCGGGACGTTGAATTGCTCCAACCCTGCGGCTACGGAATTGGCTTGGGTCATATTCCCGATTCCAAACGCCGCCAAGCCGCCTATAACGGCAAAGATCACAGCGAGAAACTTGAATTTCTTGCCCATCCCGCGTTCGATATACATCATAGGCCCGCCGACCATCGGCCCGCTCGTCTGCCGAGCGCGGTACGCGACGCCCAGGGTAACCTCGGCGAACTTCGTCCCCATCCCGACCAAGCCCGACACCCACATCCAGAATATCGCCCCCGGCCCTCCCATCGCAATAGCAGTAGCCACCCCCGCTATATTGCCCACCCCAACTGTGCCTGCCAGGGCGGTGCTTAGTGCGGCAAACGGGCTGATGTCTCCTTCAGCCACATCCCTTTTCCTGCGCAGAAGCGTCTCTTTGAGCATCGCCGAGAACCGGCGGAATTGCACAAGGCCCGTCCCCACCGTCAGGAAGACCCCTACGCCGACGATGGCAATAATCATCGCCGGACCCCAGATAAACTCGTTCAGCCTCGTATTCACTTCAAGCATTCGCTGCAGCACGTTCACCTCACTTTCGCCGGGCCTTGTTCTTTCTACGGCAACAGGGCGCAGATTCTCCCATCTATCTCAGGAAAGGTCAAGGGGGATGTCGCTGCCTCAGAGGGTGCCTGAGAAGTGGCACGGCCATCCTGGCCGTGCTTTTCACCATGCAGTCCGCTCGTAGGAAAAAGACCAACTGCAGGGCCAGGATGGGCCTGCGACGCATGGGCAAGATGCCCATGCCACGACAGAACGGACTCTCATACGCTTTCGCAGGGCGGAATTGACCAAACATCAAGAAATATGATGCCAAAACCACATCCCAATTTCAGTAGGGCAGCCACTTGGATGACGTCAGACCAAGATCGGCGATTCTACGAGCGCAAAGTGGCAGTGAGAGTGACCTTGAAGGTCTCCAAAACGCCTGAACTATGATTCTAACAGCCTGACGTGGTGCAAGCAAGGAAAAACGCGGAAAGATGTTGCCAGTAAGCCCCAAAATGGCGTAGAATGCCCTCTGATTCAGTTTCTTTTCTTCTTAGGGTGAAAACCGAACGGCTCTTTGGGCTTATCGTCCGGCGGCGGCATCAGCAGCTTGATTGCCTGGATCACAGCGACAATCTGCTTGTCGTGCGCTTGCAGTCTCTTCTCATGCCGGGCAAGTTCGGCCACAAGGTCCTTGTAAGGGGCCAGCATCTGGCGAAGCCTTACAAAGGCCCGAACAACGAGAATACTGGTCTGGATTGCCCGCTTGGAGTTGAGAACGCTTGCTGCCATTATTGCCCCGTGCTCCGTGAAGGCGTAGGGGGTATAACGCCTGCCGCCTCGACCTCTCTTTGAGGTCGCAAATTGCGACCTCAAAAGCTCGGCTTCCTCACTGGTCAGTCGAAACATGAAATCGGGCGGGAAACGGTCGCAGTTGCGTTTGACTTGCTCGTTGAGCCGCTTGGTCGGCACCTCGTACAGATTAGCCATTAGTGACCAAGACAGCGTCGAATTCAGGGGCGGAATAGTGTTGAGGATAAGGAAATGGCATCAAAACCAGGCGCCGAAGTGCGCCGGGAGTTTACGGGTCAGGAGGTCGAAGGGCTGATGGTTCCGCCGGGTTTTTTGTTCTCGGTTTTCAAGGCGACGATTAGTGCGCCGGCTGATGCGCCGGCGGCGTAGCTCAAGGCCAGTAGCCAGTTATTGGTGCGGATAAAATTCGACAATACCCACAACCCCAAGAGATTTTCGATAAAGACAATCAAGACGAGGATAGTCTTCTCCCCGCGGGCGCAGGCCAGCGTGCGACGCAATGCGAGCGACCATTCCCCACAACCAACGGCTAAGTAAAGGACTATGTTCAGGAGGAGGCTCATAGTTTTCCTCCTTCCCAGTGCCGTCTCGGCAAACTATGTTTCGATTCGTCTTCATAGCATAACCATCCGTAGTCCCGGCTGGACTGTGCGAATTCAGTCCGACAGAACGCCTGCGCAAACCGGTCCTACAATTAACCATACGATGGATGGCCGCGGTGTGTTCTTGGCGAAAAGCATAGCGTGTGAAGGCGGACGACAGCGGTTCATCCCGGACGCCGCCGAACCGGCCAACCGCAATAATTGGAGCAAAAACCGCGATTCTAATGGGCGATGCAGGAATCGAACCTGCGACCCGCTGATTAAGAGTCCAACCAGAACCCTTGATACTAAGCTGATAATGCGGTTTTTGAGCCATAAACAACGTTTTTCTCTCCGCTGCTCTCCGCAGTTCTCCGCTTCGGTGCGCCGCCAAGACAAGCAGAGGACAAGTTTTTCGTCAAGTCCGGTTGCGCTTCGACAATCTTGCGGAGCGATTCTCTTTTGACGTGGGTGTAAAAGTCCATCGTCAGCGTAATGGTCGAATGTCTCGCCAACACCTGAGCATCTTTCGGCCAAACCCCTTGCTGAGTCAAGTTTGTAATATACGAATGTCTCAAGCTGTGAAAGTCGGCCTGTCCCTCGTCGGTCTTGTAGGGTATTCCCGCGACTTTCAGGTCTTGCTGTATCATCTTGGACGGCTGGTCAGGCATAGCGAACGCCTTGACGTTCGGCAGTTTGCCCGCAAGGAAGGTCTCAAGCTCCGCCACCGTCTCGCGCTTTAGGTCTATTACGGCGGTTTGCTTGTTCTTGGTGTAACCGGCCTGCACTGTGACGCTGCGCTCCACAAAGTCAAAGGCTGATACTGTCAGGTGTCTTATTTCGTTGGCTCTGAGGCCCGTCTGGAGCGCCAAGAGATAAACCAGGCCCCGCTCGTAGCCGTTCATATTATGGTGGGCCTCTCCGCTCTGCGTGGCTTCCAAGAGCGTGCGCTGTTCGGCCAGCGTCAAAGCCCGGCGTCGTAGTCGCTTCTCAGTCTGCTTAATACAGCTTAGGTGTTCAAGAGGGCTTGGCGCTGAGGCGCGTCGCTCTTTTATCATCCACCTGCAAAACTGCTTTGAGGACTTCAGATAATAATTGAAAGTCCGTTGCCCGATTTCGCCACGCAAGCCCCCAAGAAAAGTATAGACCGCGTTGGCGTCGATGTCGCTCCAAACCCGAAAGCCGCATTGTGTGAAGATGAATCCCACTCTCGATACGACCTGCTCCGCGTACTGATCGCCGTTCTCTTTTGCAAGCAAGGCCGAACGAAAATCAATCAAGTGGTCTGTGAGAGGCTTGCCGATATTCGCCGATAGTCTTTGACTGTCTATCAGCCCGAATTCGATTAGTTTGCTTCGCTGTTTGTCCGGCAGTGATTCAATCCAGCGCTGCAGGTCTTGATTCAGAATACCACCACACGACAGCAGCTCCTCAATCTTTGCGGCGGCTCGCTCACTTGCGCCCTTGCTGGTGAACGCTGGCAATCGCCGCCGGATTCCCTTGTTGTCTGAAAAGCTCAGATACCAGTGGGCACACTTGCGCGTCTTGCCCGTCCTCTTGTCTGTGAATGTCGGTTTGAACACTTTCATACTGCACCTCATCAAAAAGGTGGCCAGGGGTTAATGACGCTCAATAAAGAAAGCGCGGTCGTCCTTACGGATAGACCTGCCCTGGCCGGTAGTTTTGGATTGTTCAACGGACTCGACTTTATTGATTTCATAATCGCTATTATGCCACAACTTCTCGGCTATGTCAAGCCTTTTCCTGAGATTTTCTTTGAAGTTGTTTGGCCCGTTCCTGCAAGGATACAGGCACAATAACGCAGCCCGGGCGCTGAGGGTCGATCCGCGGGTGGACAGGCCGGGGGATAATGTTGGCCGACTTGCCGGGCTTGAAAAGTAGCCCGTAGTCGGAAAACAACTGCTCGACCGCCAAAAGAAAAGCGTCTTTTTCAGCAACTACCTGGTCGAGCAGCTCCGTCATTTTTTGTTCGCAGACCGGACGCTTCGATTCGCAGAAATCCGTCAGGGCGCGCTCCAGTTTCCTCTGTTCATTTTCAAGCACCTCTTGTTTTTGCGGCAGGATTTCGTCTCTTAGAGTCTGGATGATCTCAAACGCAGTATCGCGCTCCGTATTTCTTGTCCGCAAAGAGGTCTTGAATTTCTCGTATGAGTTTTGCCCCTCGATAAGTGACGCGCCAGATAGCTCTTTCAACTTGTCGATCTGCGTTTGCACCCGCTCGGCGGAGTCCTGCTCGTCAACCAAACGCTTTTTTATCTGTTGAATCTGTTTCTGTGTTTCGGCAAACTGTTGCGCAAAAACCTTCGCCGTCTGTTCCGCCTGCGGTTTCAGTTCATTGTAGTAGTCCATAAATCTCCTTTTCTTGTCTTGAATTATGAGACATTCAAGCGACCAAACTTTGTGCGTTTTGCGTCCCGGAGCCAGAATAACAGCTGCTCCGTCAATTGTAGCTTGAAGTCCGTCAGGTGGCCGGGTAGATTTTGAACAGCGACAAGCGTTTCCATCATTGCCCCGGGCGCCTGGAATTTTTGTAAGTCGTCCCGAAGTTTCGGCAATACCGTCTCCCATTCGCCTTTTGCTGCCGCAAGCTGCAACCGAAGCAGATCAACTTCATATCGAGTAACATCCCCAGGAATCGTATCATCTCGATACCCGCGCTCGACCAGCTCGACCATAACCCCCGCAGCTTCGGCCACGCGCGCTTCCTGCTGTTCCTGCTGATAATCAAGCGCCGCCGACAAGCCCTTTTCAAGCGGAGTCCGCTCGTCGGCATCCTGGGTCCGGATTTCGTGAAGTTTGGCGACGGTTCGCAAAAAGTCTCCGTGTTGCGGATGATTCCCGTTCATATATGGATGGTTCGAATCACCCATTGCGTCAGCGAAAACGCGGTTTATTGCTTGCGCCGCTTGCTCAGGCGTTGCCACGCTGTCAACATCGGGCAGGTCGTATCCTTTTGAATCGCTCATTTTGACTCCTTTCCTTGTTCTCGTTATCGTTGGTCTGCCAAAATCCTCCCCGCCAAGTACCCCTCCAGGCATCCAGCATCGCCCAGGAGCTACGATCAGGCCCGAACGGACATCAGAGCACCCCCTTCGCCCAACCAGGGCCAAAGGGCTTCCCGGCTTTCACCCACTTATCCAAATCGGCCACGAAATAGACCGGCGTGGAATCCTTCGCCCTGGGCAGAATCGGAAACGTCCCCACGCTTCGCTTCCGACAAAGCTCGTCCAGAGGCATACCCAAAAACTCAGCCACCTCAGCCAACGTCTCAAAATACTCAGTTTCAGCCATTCTTTAACTCCGTAATACAGATACAGTGTGTCGGATTATCCCGAAATCCATATCCACCGCGACCGACTCAGGGGAACAGTCGGTCGGCGTACTGTTGGGGGGTGAAGGCATCCCCGCCCGCGATCCGCCTGGCCTCTGAAACAGGGCGTAAACAGCCCGTAAACTGCTGGCCGTCGTCCTTGCCCTGCTCTTTCCCCGCTATTTCGTTGCTGTTGCCCGGCAATGCGAATACCAGCGCAGGCAGTCCTAACCGTATCCGTGCGAGCTGTTTAGCCTCTTCCAGCTCCGCCTCATCGAGTTCGTGCTGCCGTCCCGCGTCCTCAAAAGTCTGAATCAGCCTGTCGCTGAACATCCCCAGATGCTTGCCCTGCAGCTCACTGGCCCGGAGCGCCCCCATCCGGTCGTTTGCCTCAACCGCCGAAATCCGCACCGCTTCGAGGTCGTTAAGAACTTTGGCAGTCGTTAGGAAATTCTCGCGCATATTCTGGGCGTGAAGCTGCGATATTCGTTCCCGGACTTCGGGCTTTTTCAGAAGCGCCGTCCCCCGATTTCGCGCCGACTTTGCCCCGAACCCGGCGGCTATGGCAGACCGCTCGGCCCTTCCGAAAGTCTCTGCGCCGAGCGTTGTGTAGTGGATGCAGAAGCCGTCAGCTTTTTGACCGAGCCGCACCAAAACCTGCTTCGATGTATCACTCATTTTTATCTCCAAAACAGGCGTCACCTGATTAGTAATCAGTTCGTTTTCCCAATTCTCACGTCAATAACGCCGCTTTCACGGTTTGCTTGTCTCGCCCTTGTCTTTTCAGCCCTTTTCGGCTGCTACAGGTACCCCGAAAACAATAGTCCACAAGGAATAGCGGCCCTCACGCCGCCGAAAATCGCTGTCGTCGTGCTTAATACTATCTCGTTCACGCCTCTTCACCCCTTCTTTTTGGGCCTCTTTTTCTGAAATTTTTCCATAACTTCTTTTCTGACAAGGCTTTTGTGTGCTTCGCTTTTTGTCCTGCTCATTTTCTTTTGTCGGCAATGGCTAATCTCAAAATCGAGAATCGCCGCCAGCACGCTCGCCTGGTACGTCCGCCGTTCGATTTCGGCGAAAACGCCCGGCAAAATTTCCCTTATATGTCGCGGCCTGCTCACGGCTTGGCCCCGTCGATTAAGTCCCCAAAGCTGGCATACTCTTCAAGAAAAACCAGCCCTGCAATGCCAGTAGGCCCGCGCCGGTTCTTGGCAACTATGGCTCCGGCCTGGCCGTCCATATCGCCGCCGCCCGCGTCCGGCTTCTCGCTCCGCCGGTAATAATCCTCGCGGTGAAGCAATATCACGATGTCGGCGTCCTGCTCAATGCTGCCAGAGTCGCGTAAGTCGCTCAGCCGGGGCCGGTGCGTTTGCCTCGTTTCCACTTGACGGTTTAGTTGGCTCAATGCAATAACCGGCACCTGTTCGCGCATAGCGGAGAGTTTTAACTTGCGGCTAATTTCGCTAATCTCTTGCACGCGGTTTTCGTTCCGCCGTCCGGCGTTCATCAACTGCAAATAATCGACAAAGACAATATCGACACCGTGACTCTTCCTCCTTGCTTCGATGAACCCGCGCTGCCTCTCCGGTGTTGTGCCGCCCTCGTGGAATACAATGTTCAATTCCCGTAGCTCAAAAGCCGCCGCGCAGACCTTCTCCAAATCCTCTTGCGAATCCCTGCCAGCCTTCAAAGCAGCGCCGTTGACGTGCGCCAACGAACAAGCCGCCCGCTCGATAAGCGCTCCGTGTCCCATCTCTAACGAGAAAAACACAATCGACTTGCCTTGCTTCGCCATCTTCAACGCAATATCAAGGGCAAGCGCCGACTTTCCGACACTCGGCCGCGCCGCAAGGATAACCAATTCACCCGGACAGACGCCGCCGATGATCCGGTCGATGTTCCTAAAGCCCGTAGGTATCGTATCCGTTTTGTTGCCCATATCGCCGACAACCTTTGTTGCGTAGTCGGTCAATGAGAAAAACTCCGTCTCAGCCTTGTCCGCATCTATCGACAGGGCAATATCCTGAACCGCCTGCGCCTGCTCGGCCACTGTTCCCGGCTCGTCCAGAACCTCACGCATCCGCTCAATTGCCTTGTGAATGTCCCGATATTGGCGCCGGTCTCGGACTACCCCGGCATAATACTGGGCGTTCACAGCGCTCGGCACAGAGTCAAGAATCCGGGCGATATACTCCACGCCGCCGATGCGCTCGAGCTGGTTCATCTTCTTCAACTGAGTTCGCAAGGCAACCGGGTCAGTCGGCGCACCGCCCATATACAATTCCATCAACGCCGTGAAAATTATTTGGTTCTCCGGGGAATAGAAATCATCGGCCTGGACAATACCCAAAATACTACCGATGCAGTCACGCTCGATAATCATAGAACCCAACACCCCGGCTTCGGCTTCCATGCTCCAGCACCGTTCCTGTTGTTTTTCGTCTAATAGCTCAATCATTTTGCAGCTCCTTCAAGGCCCGCTCCCTCGGCGTCAGGCCGTCCGCCCCGCGCTTTACCGGCTCAGCAGTCGGCAACCCCGGCCTTTTTTGCATATCCAATTCAAGCCGGTCGAATTTTTCCCGCAACTTGGCGGCGCTGAGTATGTTATTCGCCCAACCAAAGCCCCCGCCGTCCCCAATATCCTGCTGTGTCCAACGGACAACCGCCTCGATGCGCTCCGGCGTCCGCTTGTCGATGCGCAGCATCCGGTCGATATGCTTCGACCAGGCTTCAAGGTCTGGCTTGCGGAAATCGGGCTTCCGTCTGCGAATCTCTGAAAGCAAAAACTCCGCAAGACGGACGGAGTCCGACGTTCTTTTCAATGACTCTATTCTATTATGGTAAAGGTTTTTGACCGCTTCCGGTAAAGGTTCTTGACCGCTGGTAGTAAAGAAACTTGACCGCTTTTGTTTTGCAACCAGTAAAGAAACTTGACCGCTTTCCGTATCTTGAACCGGTAAAGTTTTCTGACCGCTTTCTGTTATCAATAGGTAGTAATTTTTCCGCCCGCTCCCGCGCCGCGAAACCTTGATTTCTTCCTTCTTTTCGAGACGGCAAATCGAATCTAAAACAGTCGGACGGCTCAAGCCTGTGTCCTTTGCTAACGACCTGACGCCCGGCCAGCAAGCGCCGTTTTTGCCGACTCTGTGGCGCAGCACAGACAAGACCACTTTGTCGGTAGCCCGCAAGTCTCGCCGTGACGCCAAGCCCGCAAACAGCTTAAAGAATCGCTCGCTCATTGTCCTGCCCCCCCTTGCCACTTACAGCGCGGTGGACACCCATCTTCGCACCACTGCCGAAGCTCATCCGTCCGCCATAGGCATTTTCTGCCAAACCGGATCGGCATCGGGCCTAAGCGCCCGTCAGCCCCCATCTCATAGAAAAGACTGTGCCCTACGCCCAACATCCGGGCGGCCTCAGCAGCGGAAACGAGCAGAGGTTGCAAAGTCTCAATCCCCATCAACGCCTCCCAGAATCGTGCGGCGACTTTCCTTCTCTATGGCCAGTCGCCTCAAGGCAGCCCTAACCTCTGGCTCACTAAAGCGCAGCCGCCGATTAACATCGAGAGACGGGATTTTCTTGGCGTCTGCAAGCCCCCGCAAATAGCGAGCAGGCAGATTCAAGCGGGCGGCCAGTGCGTCCAAAGGCAAATATTCACTGAACATGCCTATAAGATACGCTGTCCCTGAACGGTGGCCAGAAAATGGTGAGGTTGATAGGGCTTTGATACAGAGTCTGTATCAAAAAACTATTGTCTCCGGCCCCAAATGCGACCTACTTCGCGGGCATCGACAATATGAGGCGCGGACTTCGCAGAGCCTTTTGGTCGATAAGACTTGAGGATCTCGTTCTTTATCGCCCTCATAAGCGTTGCGCGGCTTACGTCGAATTCCTTCACAGCTACCTTGAGCGCGCAGGTGTGGCTTCCCCCGGCCAATGCCCTCTCAGTGTCTGGAATCCATTCCTCAAATCCTAACCAGTCTGTGGGTATGCGTGACATTTCTGGGTACTTACTTTTATATTGGCCCAAGAGGTGACGCACCGTCCGCAACAACTGAGTGGACTCTCTCGGATATTCTTGTTCGTAATAGAGCCAAAAGGCTAAGACGTCTTTCACCGTTTCCAACAGGTCCTTGAGCGTCTTAGCTCGAAAGAAACGGTATCTATCGACAGTTTCCCGCAACGAAACAGTTATCGGCAGAACCGGCACTGGGTCTTTGTTGGAAAGCGGGTGTGGCAATATCCCGGTTAAGAGTGTCGGGGATTTTCGGTTCGTCTTGACTCTCCGCCGCAACGGGGCAGGCAGTTTCCCCTTTGAATCGCGTTTCTTCTTGGTTGCCATATTGTCCACCTTCATTGTGGACAGCCCGGCCAGCGGTGAAGGTGGACACCTAAGCCGCCGCCGAGCCGCCCATTGTCAGCTAACTATTGACCATTCTACCCACCAACCGGCCCAAGTATCTCCCAAAAAAAGACAAGCCCAGGACAAGCCGATCTGTGCCATATCAGAAAAACCGCCTTTTTCAATGGGCGATGCAGGAATCGAACCTGCGACCCGCTGATTAAGAGTCAGCTGCTCTACCGGCTGAGCTAATCGCCCGTGCAGGCACGCTGTGCGTGCAAAGCAGCAAGTTTACAGGAGGTATAAGCGTTTTGCAAGCAAATAAGGAGGGAAATTACGGCGGAGACGGTCCCATAACAAGGCGCCACCGAACGGTGATAGAGATTCTTTGAGCTTGACTTAGACGTGATATTCCATATAATACATACAAATTGCAGTAGGCTGTCGAGCAAGCCGATATTACAGAGAAACGGAATCTCATTGTTCAGAAAAAAGGAGAATAGTAATGAAGTGTGCGCATACAATTACATTAGTGTCTTTGTTGCTGGTCACCGTTATTGGGGCGGGTTGCGGCTCCGTGTGCAACCCCGCGGACATTCAGGCATTTGCCAAGCCGCACGAAGTTGACGTTACTGCGGAAAACTACGTTCTGCAGCCCCCGGATGAGATCGCAGTACACTGCACCAAGGTCCCGGAGATTAATTTGCAGGTCCAGCGAATTCGGCCTGACGGGAAAGTCTCTTTTGAGGGCTTAGGTGAGATGGAAGTGGCCGGCATGACCGTCGGGGAGGTTGTCGAGATGATGCGGCAGAAGGTGGCGGAACTCTATAAGCTGATCGGGGATTACCCCATAGAGGTTCGCGTTGTCGGATTCCGCAGCAAGGTTTTTTACGTGTTGGGCCAGGTCGATATACCCGGAGTGAAAATATATACGGGGCGTGATTCGGTCCTGACCGCTGTTTCTGAGGCACACGTTAGCGTTACGGCGTGGGAGCAGCGAACCCGTGTAATAAGGCCGTCGCGCGACCCGAACGTTAAGCCGAAGATATTCAAGGTCAATTATATGCGCATGATAGCTCGGGGCGAAGCCAGCAAAGACGTTCTCCTGCAGGAAGGCGACATTATATATATCCCCCCAACTATCCTGGCAGCTATAGCTATGAAGCTCGAAGAGGCGATAAGGCCGTTGGCGCGAGCCTTCTCCGGGGCATATATGGTTCAGAATCCACCCACCGAGAGCAGAACCAGCTCCAGTGGTACGTATGGCGGGGGCGGGTATCGCGGCTATTAGTGAGTTGACCGCCGCCCAGATTCGGTTCCATCCGGATTCATTTTGAGTCTTCGGCAGGTGCGCTGATGTTCAAACGAGGCACTCTAAGGTCCATACACCTCGCCGGCACAGCGTGGTTCATGCTGTGCTTCGGTTATGTTTTACTCCAGACGATGCGACAGGCGGGCGTGAGATGGTGGGTCTTGTTCTCTTTGTCCGGGCACGGCGTCTTAATTGCATTCATTTTGATCAGTCTGTATCTGTTTGCGATTTTCAGGGGCGTTAGCAGCAGCCAGATCCATCAAATAGAGCACCCTCTGACCAGCACGGGCTACTACACGGCTTTCTATGTCACGATTCCGTTTCTGGGCGGTCTTGCCGGATGCCTGGGAATGATCGGCGTATGCACGATAGTGCAGCAGTTCCTGCAAGGCATTGCGCTGGGGACGTTAGCTGCGACTTTTCTTGTCTGGGTGATAGTTGATCCTGTTGCCGGCATCCTTGAAGTGTGGTTGTCGCCTCCGGCTAAAAGACACCGTGCACAGAGAGTCGCTCAGGCGAAGTTGCTGCGAGAAAAAGAGCATCAAGAACGAGAGCGCTTGTTGGCTGATATTCTGGAGAAGGAAGACCGGCAGAAACAACAATGGGCCGAATTGCTCAAGCCGCAGGCTGAGAAGCTTGCCGACTTGCTGAGGGCTGAGAGGATTGACTTTGAGGCCGCCGAACGTCAGGCCGCCGACATAGGCGCAAGCGCCTGGCGGATCGGAGGCATCGGCTGCATGAGGCTGCTTCGAGAGATGGCGATTGAAATATGCAAAGGGAAAGAGGGGGAACATGCGTTTGTTGATTACATCTCTGTTTGGTGGGATGGTATTGGGAGCTGGCACAATCCATCCGTGCCCCGAGCAACAAACCCATAGCAGCCTTGCCTGTGATTCTGGTTAACGGCTTCAGATGAGCTTGAGTTGAAACACGGTTGGGCAGACAGTAGTATCGTCAGGGCGTCGTCTTCCTATAGCGTCCTGCTTCTGCGGAGCCAGCCGACCAAAACCACTCCGAGACTTCCGAGGATAACAGCGCCGGGAGCCGGGATTGGCGGAGGTGGCGGCGGAGTTGTCGGGATTCTTATCAACTGGTCCTGCCTGCCCTTGGTGTAGCCTTCATTGGCGTAGAGGTTCAAGATGCGGACGTCGCCGATACTGCCGGCATTATTAGTCAATGCGTCCTGATAGAACTGGTCCGCAAGAGAGCCGGGCGTCCAAGTCTGGGGCTCTTCGCCCTCAATATACCATATAACATGTTGGAGAGCATCCGCCGAGGCGATTCGCGCCGCGGTGCCGGCACTTACGTCGTATGCGTAGTTCGCAAGCGTCCCGCTGATAAACTTATCATACAGGTAAGCTGTACGAGGGTCGAGCGGGTCGCCGTATTCACCGGCTCCCGGCCCGCCGTTGACCGCAAAGGTATTGAGCACGGCATAGTAGGTCTCATTGAAGCTGATATACTCCCGTTTTTCCACACAGAAGCTCTCGAATTCTCCGACAACCTCCCCCAAGCCGACAGCAGTGGCAGCAGCGGGGAACGTCGAGGTATCAAACAGCGTGACCAGGAACTCGCCGCCGCCGGTGGCGCCGTAGCTGTTCGTCAGTCTAAGTGTCATAGAAGAAGGCACCGCAAAAGAAGGCGCGGCTGCCAGAAAACACACTACTAACGCAAGTAACGTCTTGTTAATCATAGATTTTGTAGCTTCCATTGCAATCTCTTCATCACATCCTTATTCGAATTCTTTGTTTATCGAAGAGCCCCGGATAAAGGCTTACAGGCCCCTGTGAGCGCTCTTCGCACGTTTTCTTCTATATTGTCCTGCGCCTGCGCAGCCAACCGATAATGCTTACGCCGATGGTCCCGAGCAAAACTGCGCCGGGCGCGGGTATCGCGTGATACGTGGAGTCATGCGAACCCGGGGCGATAGCCCAGTTGCCGATCATCAGTGAAGTTCCATCGTCGAAGACGTCGTAGCCGTAAACGTCAAAGTGCACGCTGCTGAAGCCCGTGATCGAGACGGAGAAGGTCTTTTCTTCACCGAAGCCGGCATTGTCGGTGATGCTGCCTCCGTCGTCTGCGTCATAGTTGTGGACCGCTCCGACATTGTCGAAATCGCCTATCGCATAAAGCAGGAAGTCGGATACATTCTCCTGGAAGGGGTAGTGATTGTTGCCGTTCATTCCTTCCGGGAGAAAAGACTTTGTGGCATAGCCGTCATAGCCTGCGATGTTGCCCGCTACGTCAGTCAGCAAATCAGCATCGGCGTCGGCATTGGGATTGTAGAATGGCGTGCCGGACACTGCAGCTCGATCGAAAAGCAGCGTTGCGCCGTCGCTACCGGTGATCGAAATTGTCCCCATCTCTCCTTCCGGGACGGATAATGCGAGCGTAACCTGAGTTAGGTTGATAGTCTCTTTGGAGCCGCCCAGCTTATAAGCGCCCACGACGATTAGATCGAACGTGCTATCGCTCCCAAACCAGGTATCTTCATCCAGACCCCTTGTCTCAGCGGTGCCGCCCGAGATATAGGCCTGAAAGGTGGGCGCGGCCATCATGGGTTGGCTAAATAACACCACGATAGCCGCCAAAGCGAGGCACGATCCGTCTAATCTCTTCATTCGTCTGCTCCTTCAGACAACGCCCAGGGGGTAGAAAGAGCCACATCCGTGCGATGCTCTTTCTACTCACCCTGTGCTGTAGTCATAACCAACAAATCCAATTCAAACCTACAGTGCCCTTCTTCTTCTCAGCCAGCCGACAAGGCCTACGCCCATACTGCCCAGCAGAATGGCGCCGGGAGCAGGAATAACTGCACCGGGCGTGTATTTCTCTACGACAAGATTATCGATTCCGGTCCAGCCGATACCGCTATCATGAAAGAACAATGTAGAGACGGGACTCGAGAAAGTATACGTCGGGAGAGTACCATTCCCAGTCGGACCGCTGTAAGAGAAGAATTCCGTGCCGTCCGCCTCTGCGTGGAACGCATTACTCTGTGTTGCCCAGTCAAAAGACGCAGAGATTATGGGCTCGTCAAAGATAAACCTGAACCCATCAGGGTTATCGGGGCCGCCATTGACTTTGACCCACCCGTCGCCGGCGCCCCCGAGTGGTGCATCATGCTTAATTATCTTACCATCAGAATCGGACGTCAATACCGTTATATCGGAAACGTATAGGCCCTCCATATGCGTTTCGACCGCGGCCGCGCCGGAATCGTCCGCGATGTCGAAGTTAAACGTGTATGTCGGTACAGCCTGAACGGATCCCACTAGACAGATTGTCAAGATTGTCGTTACCAGAAAAGTCTTCATGCCAGTTTTCCTTTATGCAGCAAAGTACTCAACTCCAAGATGAAACCATCATAGAGTGAAATGCCGTGCTTTATATAATCCCTTCATTCATTTGTCTGTTCCTTCAGACAACGCCCAGGGGGTAGAAAGAGCCACATCCGTGCGATGCTCTTTCTACTCACCCTGTGCTGTAGTCATAATTGACAAATCCATTCAAACTACTACAGTGACCTTCTTCTCCTTAACCATCCGACAAGACCTACGCCCATACTGCCCAACAGAATGGCCCCGGGAGCAGGGATCGGCGTGACTGTAATATGAAAATTGTCTGGGTTTGATGGATTAGGAGACGCCCATGGGTTTGTCATATTACCACCGACCTGGAAACCAATGTTAGTCACATGGTTCGCGTTGATAACACCTTCTGCAGCGAAATCCAGCATCAGCGTAGCTGTTTCGCCAGGTGATAGCTCGACCCAACCATTTTGATAGAAGTTGTTTGTCTCGAGCCAGGGTGCATCTGTCCAGCCGGTATTCATATACAGATTCACAAACCAGTTACTGTTGTTGGTATTCTCGAAACGTAGTGTGTATCCATCATAAGCCGAAAGATCGGAGACGGGCGGCGAAGTAGGCCAGGGATAACCCAGGCCCATTGAAGCCCATCCACTGCCTAAACCGTCACCTGATTGGAGGTTACCCGCAAAAGTAACTGTACTGCCTACGGTTGTTACGGTTAGATTTGAGGAAGTAGTTCCGCCTCCGTCCCAAGCGAAACCCATCCCCTGAATCGTTGCCAAATCCGGAACGTAAGGATTGGTGGGCACAGCCAGTGACACAGATGCCGTCAGGGCAAGGACTAGTATTCCAGTAATTAAACTTTTCATTTCTAAATCTCCTCATAACAAAGAGTTTTCATCCTTAAAAAACATTACATCAACCTCCCATGACAAAGGGCCATGCGCGCACAGGCCCTTTATTAAAGAGGAGTTACTGTTCCTAAGAGCATCGAGGAGGGCCGCGGGCCAAGCTCGAAAAAGCAAATGCGGGTGAAAAACGAACACAATGCTCGGTTGCGCAGGCCGAGCATACGGTCGGATTGTTTGTGTCTGATGCTGTTTGTGCTACGGCGAATTGCGGGCTTGCGGAATGCGCACGCCCTGCGCCACGACAACTACGACAGTTCAGCAGCGATGATAACGACTCCGGTATTGAGCACGATGCCGGAGTAGGTATCCCGGCCAGATGGCGCAGAAGGCCCACACATTTCGTCTGCTCCATATCGCTTCGCAGACGATGATAGTGTGCTTTGCCGATTCGGGCCAGACTATCATGATGATTCTGTGTGACATTTGTCTTTCCGGTCAAGTGGGAGGCCGCTTGGGGGATTGCCGAAAGTCCCGTTTGCCCGAGCCACAATAGTCCGCCCAGACCTGCCAGCCAAATCCTGCGGTCATTCACGAAGGAAACACACAGAAAGCCCGTCAGAACCATAAAGATGGCAGCCGGGACACCAGGCAGCGACTTGGCCCCTTCAGGAAGAGCGTCACGCTCGGCGGGCTGCACGGGCGGAGCGAGGAGCTCCTTGCCGATACGAGCCAGATACGGATTGCAGGTGTCGTCGGCCTGGTCAAATCCTGATGGGGCATGGTAGTCGGCTTGCGAGCCGCGGCAGACGGTATCTGAGAGATGCAGCGCGCCGCAGTTGTCAACAGACTGCGCACCGCGTGCAGCTATTGCAAGGCTGAGCAACAGGAGCAATGTCAAGCGTCTGCATCTTGCCTTTGCAGGCATTCACCGCCTCCTTACGGAGCAATTACTAATCCATTTATACGCAAAACACGGCCACCCTCCCGGGGTAAACCGAAGATGGCCTCCTCCTTTCGGAGTCACATCATTGCGGCTATTTGACAGACATGTGGCTTGATTGTCAAGCAAAAAATATAGGAATTCCAAAAAAAACAGAATACCCCACCAGTAGCCGTCTGCTCCGCGACCGTCCGAGAAACAAGCAGATTCTACGCAATCGGAGGCATACGCCTATCGGGGCACCGTATAAGGGGTATAGGGTATAGTTCGTGGCGGTTGCCGCTGTACTCATACTACTACGGTATCACACTTGTATTTGTGGTTTGTCATTCCCGCGAAGGCGGGAATCCAGATTCTAAAGAAATGGATTCCGCATCAAGTGCGGAATGACAACTTCTTATAGATTCGGTTGTTACAGAGTACTACTACTGAGCGACGGTTGATTTGAATCCGAGAATGGTGGAGCATAAATCGGTCGCGCTGTCGATCCGCCCCCTCGTTACAAAGAGGAGAGCAGTTCTCGGACATTGGGGCTCGCCCTTGCGGTTATGGGAAGGTGCGGTCCAAACTGCCTTTTTTCGGCGTATTTCCACGAGGAGAATGGGCCCTACGGTCGGATAATACCCAGCTCCAGGCCCCGAATTGTGCTAAATGCAGGAGGTACATGTGTGGCGGCCAATTAGGCGGACTCGCTGGTTAAGTGCGGGGGGCAAGCAGACGATGTTTCTTCTGTTAAGTAAAGTATATTCCGGCAAAGAAAGGCAATGACGTGAATACTCGTAAGGTCTTGCTCATAAGTAAGTTAGCGATAGTTCTGCTTCTGGTATATACGGGCGGCTCGACTGTGCTGGTGCGTCGAAATTCTGGGGAATTGTTTCTGCCTGCATCGGCGGGCGGCAGCGAGAGCGAAGGGCCAGCCCAAGAAGATGCTTCGGGGCGGGAGCTGTCCGAAGATTTCTCGGTTATAGTCGAGCGAGGAATATTTGGGAATTCATCTGCCGACGGCAAGGCGGGCGGTTTGCCGTCTGTTGCCGGCGAGTTGGGCATCGAATTGGTCGGCACGGTCTGCGGGAGCCCTGCGATTTCCCGCGCAATTATCAAGGATACAGGAACGAAGACGCTTGGCCTTTACCGGCCGGGTCAGACTGTTGCCGGCGCGACAATTCAAAGTATCCAGCCGAATGCGGTCATTCTGCTGCACAATGGGAGTATAAAGGCCTTGAATCTCAAGGCCGCCGAGGCCGCCCGTTTGGCCGATTCTCCGGGGCCGGCCCAGGGCAAAGTCAAGGCGGTTAATCCGGCGCCATATCTGCCGGCAAATCGAGTGGGCGGGGAGTCT
>DATEBC010000144.1:0-5916 GCA_035288065.1 Sedimentisphaerales bacterium
GATAACTACGGGGGGGACGTGTACGGCGGGGAGCGGCTCATTCATATTGAAGGATTCGACCTCGGATACGGTGGGATACATTGATAACCAGGGAAATCTATGCCTTGAGGAGGACTATCTAAGCGTGTGCGGGAACTGCAATCCGACGGCGGCGGCGTTTGTTGTGCGCAATATAGCGGACGTCAATTGCAGTTGTATCGATTTTGACGGGAATCTGTGTCTTATGGGCGGTTTGTATGAGGATTCAATACCGTAAGCGCGTAAGTGAAAGGGAAAGGTGGTCGCAATGAAGAAGCTATTGGCGAACAAAGCAGTAGTGTGTATCGTGGTGGCGGCGGGTATGACGATTTGTGTGGCCGGAAATGTTGTGGTCCAGGAAGGGATTCTTGAGGGTGAGCTTTTCAAGACGAGCGCGTGCAGCGCAACGGGGACAAAAGCAGCGGCGTTTGGAGGTGAGACGACCGCAAGCGGAAACTACAGCACAGCTCTGGGGGGTCTATCAACGGCAAGCGGAAGCGCCAGTACGGCGATGGGATGGGATACAGAAGCAAGTGCAGACTACTCTACCGCGATGGGTTACACAACCACAGCCATCGGTTTGCGAAGTACCGCAATGGGGTATTACACAACTGCAAGTGGGAGCATAAGTACTGCGATGGGATTCTACACGACAGCATCGGGCTCATCGAGCACGGCAGTGGGATACGGCACAACAGCAGGTCCGGCGGCCCGCACGATTGCAATGGGCAAGAATTTCACAAACAATGTACAAGATAGTTTTGCAGTTGGGTTCGGACAGAAAGTTTTTTCCGTTGAAGCGGGAGTAGTTACTGTTGGAGACGCGAACACACTCTACGGAGACTTGGTCGTTGGGCAATCCGTTGATGCTAATGAATATTTAGAGCACTCCTGTTTTTATGACAAGGTTAGCTATGGCAGAGCGCTGGATTATGCGCAAGACAGCTCAAACACCATGAGACTGAACGCTGAAGGCCAAAAAGACTATGATCATGAAGCCGACCCGATATTCCTCAAGAGATGGGTTACGGTAAAGGATTATGACGGCTATTCGGAAGAAAATGTCTGGAATGCTCAGTTGCAGGAGTTCGAGAACATTCGAACCTACAAAACACATCAGGAGTTAAGAAGCTCTCTTAGTATGAAGGTGGCCTGACTGAGGCAATGCGTGTTTGAACTGAAGCAGGAAAACGAGACGCTGAAGACGGAGATAGGTGCGATGAAAGCGAAGCTTGGAATGGAGTGATGGTAGGTGAGTGGGGAGGTTATATCGATGTGCCGCAATCAATGCCCTCTATCATGATTGATGACAAGTGCTCGGCTGCCTTTCCACGTATCCAGACCGGCCCGGCGGTCGAGCAGATGCTTCTGTACAGGTCTATCTTGTCCGGGAAGAAGGTTATTTCAGCCAGGCCCGAGGAGTCTTCCAGCGTTACAAAGCCCATTGTTCGTCCGTCGCTGGTGCGGGCCCGGCGTGCGGTCGCTACAAAGCCCGCTACGGTAACTTCTCTGTTGAGAAATTTGCCCAGCTCCGCTGCGGGGGTGTGCTTTATTTGCAGCAATAATGCCGGGTGCATGGTAAACGGTATCCCGGCGACGTCAATCTCCGCCTTCAATTTTGCTATCCGGTCGTATTCGGGCAGTCTTTTTTGTGATGGGTTATTGTAAAGATCGAAGAGCAGCGCTTGATTAGGGTCTGAAGGCTCAAAATGCAACTGCATCAGCATTGCAGGGCGGGTTTGGCCTAACCTCTCGCACGCGCCGACGTGAATAAGATTCTGCAACTGCGGTCTATGAAATGTCACGCGCGTGCGCAGGTCGTGTATGTCGGTAAAGGGACCGATTTTTCTTTGACGAACAATGGCGTCTATTGTGTTGTAACTTAGGCCCTTGATGATATTTAGCCCTGCGCGAATGGCCTTGCCCTGCGTCGTCCATTCAATCTCACTATGATTGACGTGCGGCGGCAGTATCCTTATGCCGCCCCTTATCGCCTCCCATACATAGACCCGCAGCGGGTACATCCCGTGATGATTGTTAAAGAGCGAAGTGTAAAACTGCTGCGGATAATGCGCCTTGAGAAAGGCCGTCTGCCAGGCGATATTGGCATAGACCGTCGCGTGGGCCTTGCAGTACGAATAGGCGGCGAACTTCAGTATCTGCTCCCAAATAGCCTCGGCGCTCCGGCGGTCGATTCCTTGCTGCTCGGCCCTGGTATAGACAAAGTCCACGTATTGCCGCTGCAATCGCACCGCCGAGACCTTCTTGGATACTTCCGTCCGGAATTGGTTGGCCTCGGCAAGGCTGTAGCCGGCAAGCTCGACGGCTATCCGCATCACATCCTCCTGGTAAAGCATAACGCCGTATGTATCGCCGAGCACGTCTTTCATCTTAGGGTGCAGATAGCTGAACGGCTTTTTGTTGACGTGCCGCTCGATAAATTCCGTTTTCATACCGCCCGAAGCCGGGCCCGGCCTGATCAGCGACAGGGCGATGGCGGCGTCCTTTTTGCTTTTGACCTTCAGACCTCGAAGAAGCTGCCTCATCCCCGGCGATTCGCATTGAAATACGCCTAAGCTGCCGCCGGCGGTAAGCATCCTGGCGGTCTTTTCATCCTTTGGGTCTATCGCGTCGATGTCTATTCTCTCAGCGGATTTCGTGATGATGTTCACAGCCTCGTTCACCGTCGAAAGCGCCCTGTTGCCGAGAAGATCGATTTTAACTAAGCCGACGGCCTCGGCGGCCCTCTTATCGTATTGCGTTATAATCACGCCCTTATTGGCCCGCTCGAGAGGCGCAATACAGTTGACCGGCTTGGGAGTGATGACGATCCCGCCGCAGTGAACGCCTATGTGACGAGGGATGTCGATTATCGTCTCAGCTAATTTATAGACCGCCGAATCGGGATTTGCTTTCCGTGAGTTGACAAGCTCGCTTATCCGGTTCGGGTCGAGAGCGAGGAACCGACCAACGTCGCGTATGGCGCTGCGACGGCGGTACCTGTTGAGATTTGAAATCATCGCGACATTTGCGTATCCCCAGTATTCGTAGCAGAATTTTATCACCTCGTCCCGCCTTCTCCAGCATAAGTCGATATCGATATCGGGGCAGTCCTTCCTGCCGGCGTTCATAAAACGCTCAAAGCATAGATTGTTGGCAATGGGGCAGACCCTGGTGAAGCCGAGCAGATGAGAGACGAGCGCCCCGGCCGCCGAGCCGCGCACTTCTACGGGTATGCCGTTTTCTTTTGCAAAGCTGACTATCCTGTGGACTACCAGGAAATAATCGCTGAATCTATTCGTGCGTATCACCGTCAGCTCTCGCTCGAGCCGTCTGACAATATCCTCAGTAACGGGATTATATTTCTTCGCAAGGCCGATGTGGCAGAGCCTGGCCAGTTCGGCGTCGGCGTCTCTGCCGTTGGCCGGCTTGACTTTGGGCAGAAAATACCGCCCGTTCAACAACTGAAAATTGCATCGCTGACTCATCTGCTCGGCGTTCCATATCGCCTGGGGGCAGCTTTGCAGCTTCCGCTTGAATTGTGTCTCGGAAATGAGCTTATTGAATCCGCATTTATCCTGCGGCCCGCCGCCGGCTACGCTTAGATGCCTTATCTTTGCCAGGAGCCTGGCCGTAACTATATCGCTGTCGTCGAGGCAGTTGAAATCGTCGCAGGCGATTGGGGCTACTTTGTGAGCGATTGCCCACTCCGCCTGCGCCGCGCTTTTGCAGCCGGCGAATAAGTTGTCTTTGTGAAATATGTTTTGAAGATGCCGCAGGAGGTCTTGCCCGGAGCAGATACAAATAAGCCCTTTGTTGTGTCTATTTAATTGGCTGACTAAGCAAAAGTCTGCATCGAGGTTTCTGGCGGTGGTTATTTTGCAAAGATTTTCGTAGCCCGCCCTGTTTTCGGCGAGCAGCGCCGCCCTTTGGCTATGAGTAAGAATCTCCACTCCGACAATTGCCTTTATATCCGCCTGCTCGGCGCATTTGCAGAAATCCGCCGCGCCATACATGGAATTGACATCCGCCAGGGCAATGGCGCCGTAGCCGTAGTCTTTCGCCCTTTGAACCAGCCTGCGCACCGAGGCCGGGCCTCTCAAAAGGCTGTAGTAACTTCGGCACGTCAGGGCGGCTATGCGCATACCATCTCCACGGCGACGAACGGCAATGTAACGAAGAATTATACACTCTAATAAAACCTAATATGTCATTCCAGGCCCCGGCACACCGGGAAGGAATCTATTTAGTTTCCGTTGCAGAAACAGCATTTGTCATTCCTGCGAAAGCAGGAATCCAGTTTTTTCGTCGTGGACCCCTGCTTTCGCAGGGGTGACATTGGCGGTTTTACCTTTTCGCAGCAGATACTATTCAAATAGCCTCGCGAAGCGACTCCTTAATTTTCAAGTTATGTTGTGTTAGAACTCTCATGCATTTAAGGCAATCCTTGCCAGATCCGGATAGCTCCTTAAAAGACCTTCGGGAACGAGCTGCTTCTGGCCGGTGATCAGCGCCTTTAATTCGAGCGCGTTGGCAAGCTCGGCCCCTCGATAATGATTGTTGGCGATAACGGTGAGCGATTCGAAGGCCCCGGCGAGCTTATCGATGCGCTTCTTAATTTCTCCAAGCTCGTTGTCGTCGTAATAGTAATCGTAAGTTTCGTCTCTGCCGGCCTTGCTGAACCATTTCTCCTTATTCCTGCCGTGCATCCTGAAATAGCCTTTTTTGCCCACCGTGCACAGCTTCATATCGAATGAGTCCCGGCCAATCGGATAATCGAGGTTGCAGACGGCCACGCCGAGGTCCTGCAGGAAACTAAGGGCGTCCGGCCTCTGCCACGATTTATGCCGCACCTCAACGACCAGGCTGAACGAATCGCAAAAATTCTTCACTATCTCGGATAGGTGCTTGCGGTTCTGCGCCGAATCAGTGAAGTCGTACCTGAACTGGGCGAGCAGTTGCTTTAGCTTGCCAGCATCCAGCAAAGGCTTAAAGCCCGCGTGGAACTGCTTGACGGTTGCAGGGTCGATTTTGCCTTCGTGCGTGAGCTCGCGGTGCAGCTTGGCGGTGAAGAAAAACTCCGCCTTCGCCGCCGTCCTTTTGAGCCAGGATGCACTGTCTTTTTCGGCAGGGGGGCGGTAAAACGTGCTATTAATCTCGATAACATCCACGAACCCGCTGACATATTCGAGCTTATCGCTCACCGAGCCTGTATATACAATCCCCTCCCAGTCTGCGTAAGACCAGCCCGCTATCCCTATGTAAATCTGCGTATCCATTTTCGCTCCTAAAAGTACGTAACAGATGACACACAAAATGTCATTGCGAGGAGGCCGATGGCCGACGTGGCAATCTACTACCCTTCGTACAAAGAGAACTGTTCCATTTTCTAAGGAGGTCCGGCACTGGCGGATGCCAATCTCAGATGCCTACACGGAGTAGATTGCCGTCCGCCGCAGGCGGACTTCGCTCCTTCGCAATGACAACACTCGAATAAACTGTAACAGATCACTCCTAATTTATATTAGTCCTTAAACATCCTATCACCTTGCCGATTATGCGAACGTCTCTTTCGGATCGCTTTATATATCTGGTCTCATAGCCGGCGGCGCGGTTGGCCGGCTTAAGCGCTATCCGGTTGCTCTGGATATATATCCTTTTAACCGTCGCCTCGTCGTCGAGCAGGACCACGCCGATTTGGCCGTTGTCGATTGTTGAGGTCGGCCTGACCAATACAAGGTCGCCATCCATAATGCCTTCATCGACCATACTGTCGCCGACGACTTTGAGCAGAAACGCACCGTCCGTTCGGCCGAACATATCCGGCAGGCTTACATATTCTTCGATATTCTCTTCGGCCAGTATCGGCTCGCCCGCGGCGACCCTGCCCACAAGGGG
>DATEBC010000145.1:0-4666 GCA_035288065.1 Sedimentisphaerales bacterium
AAGTGCAGCCCGCGGATTACCGAGTAGCCCTCGCGGATGGGACGGTCGATGATGGCGATTTCGTGCCCGTTGGTCTTGCGATTGACTATGGCAACGAGATTCTGGCCCGGCTGGAGCGCAGGGACGCCGTCGGGACCGATCTTAATTCCATATTTCTCAGCCCCCGGTTCAATGTCGTCGAGATCGACCGCAAAGAGGCCTCGCGTTCTATAGGCCGGGTTGGTTGCGACTACCTGCCCGCTGGATGAGCCGCTCGGATACATCCCCTCATCATAGAGGACGACCCACATGTCCCGCTTCTGTGCTTCTTCGATGGCGAAACGCATATAGTCTATCATCGCGTCGCTCATCCAGCCGATACTCTTGGGCAGCCCCGCCCGCGGATGAATCACAAATCCATAAACACCGTGGTCGCAAAAATCATCCAACTGCCGAGCGATCTCTTTCTCGGAGAGCTGATCATTCCAGAACCAAAACGGCGCAAGGGAGAACTCCCGCCCCGGCTCACACCACCCTGCCGGCGGAGCCAACCCGCCCTGCTGCTCCTCCTGCCCGAATCCACTCGCAGGCCACCGCCCAATAACAACGCCGGCGCCGACCAATCCAAGAAACTCGCGTCTATCAATCATGCTTCCCACTGCTAATCTCCTTGCCTGCCTGGCATAGCCCGAATCGCCATGCGCATTCCCGACTATGAAGAATTCCGCGAAGGCGCGTTCATTTTTTCCGACTGCTGTAATGATTTTGCAGATAGATACGGTACAACTCAAAGAAGGTCGGCCCGTCGAGAAGCTCGACCTTCGGATTGGCCTTCTTTATCTCCTCATAGGTCCGCACATACCAGGCCGGCGTCTTAAGGATATTGCGGAACCAGTGAAAAGGCGGATGCCCCTCTTTGCGCCGCTGCTCGATGCGTCCGACCACGTGCGCCGCGGCGTCGCGCGGATCGCCTTCGTTCACATCGTGGTCGAATCTTAGAATTGGCATATTCTTGTGCAGCGCATTTGCAGGCCCGGCTGAAGGAACGATTCCGTTCGGGCTGAACGATGCGTAACAATCCAGCCCCGTCTCGTTGAGCTGGGGACCGTTGCCGTAGATAATAAACCCCGTGATGCTCAGGTCCCAGCGGTCGTAGAATTTCTTACAGTGCCGGGCCCAGGCGTCCAGACCGCTCGGCAGGTTCGATATCTCTCGCGGCTCCTGGAGCATGCCCGGCTCGCAGTATCCGGCGCCGTTGTCGGCCGCGGCGAAGTAGTCGTTTGGCGTGGCGGTTCGACGCATATAATCCAGCGCCATCGGGGCCCTTCGATCCAGCACCGGGCTGATGCACCACATCAAAGGAATCTTGCCCCTTGCCGGATCGTCCCAGATATCCATCGTCCACTGATATACCCACGCGGCGCAATCATAATCGCCCACGTAGAAGATCAGGAATTCGCGCCCATCAAAGTTGACTCGCCCGTCACTGGTAAGGTACCCGCGTCTGCGAAGCTCTTCGCGAGTGACCCAACGTTGAGAATACTTGTCCTCCAACGGAAAATGCGCAAAGAAGGAGGCGTTCGCCATCGCCCCGTAACCAATAGCGTCGGCATCCATAAACCCGTTGTAGGCGCTGATAACCTTGCCGTATTCCCATTCAGTCGGGACGGGGTCGTGCTTGCCGCCGGCGATGCCGTGGCTTGTATATTTGTGCGCCCACGGGACGAATCCGCCGATGTGAATCATATTCTCTTTTCCGCCGTGGTCGTATGCGCTCAGCAGCAGTGCTTTTAGCGTTTCGAGGTCAGTGCCAACTTTTTGGCCCGGGTCATCGACGGGCGTCTCGTCGCCCCACGGATGAAGGTCGAAGAAGAAAGCCTTTTTGCTTATGAAAAAGTCGTGATTTGTCAGGCAGTGGTGATTAAGCCCCGCATTTTGCGGTTTATCAATCCAGTACTGGTCGAGATAATACGCGCCATAAGAGCCGTCGCACTTGCCCGTATCCATATAGAGCTTTTTCGCCCACAGATACGCATCGCACTTGGCAGAACCCGTCGAGGCCTGGTCCGTGCCCGGAATCAAACCCTTGCCCGTGAAGAGCGGCGTGCCATCCGGCTTGACAAGCCAACATTTGACCGGCAGGCCGCCGTGGGTAATAAGCTGCGTGTACAGACTGTCCGGCGATGTATCGTAGCGAATTGGCAGCAGCCCGTCGGCCCCGGCAGCCGTCGAGGCGACGTTGCTCGTCGCAGCCACGGCCGGGTCATAAACGACCGCCCCGCTAATGTGCGAGCGAAAGATTTCCACAAGCTCAACGATATTACCGACTTCTTTGCGCTCCCGCCCGTGCAGCCATTGGCCGGGCGCCGAGAGCTTTTCAAGCCAGTAATCATCGACGTTCGCCTTGCGGTGCTGTGAATCCACGAACCTGATATAGAGCAACGGCTCGCGCCGATTAACCAGGCCCTGCAAAGCGCTGACGGCGTGACAATGGTCCCATGCCATCCGCACCTGCTCCGGCTTGGATATATCGATGTTCAAGGTGTAGCGAAGATCATAGATCCTTATCGGCGAAGCCGGAACGCTCGACTCCGATTTAACCGCAGCGGGACAAGCAACCGCGTATGCAATGATAATCAGTGCGACTAATGTTTTTGCCAACTTCATTTCCTGCCTTTCAGCGTGAAGAGCCATAATCCGGTGCAGGCCAAACGATAGTCGTCATTGCGAGGCCCGATTCATCGGGCCGTGGCAATCTCCGGCTTGCGAACGGTTGGAGATTGCTTCGCTTCGCTCGCAATGACAAGTCGTCGAACCACAAGCAACAGATAGCCCTATCCTTCCGGCCATCCTTAGCGCCCGTTTCCAAAGAAGTAAAGTATAACAAAACCGGCGACGGAATTCACGAACTATGCTAAAATACTCGTTCAGCCCGGACTTTGGTTACGAAGGTTTTTAATATGAAATTAGGACAGGTCGCCGGGACGGCAGAAAGATTATCTGCAATGAAATTGAGGTCTGTAAATCGTTTGTTTAAGCCGATAGAACGTCGTCCAAAAAATCGTTTCCTTAAGCCGCTAAAAGATCGTTTCAAGTTTGAGCTTGCCAAGAAATACAGGTATGTGCTTGGCGCGTTTGGAAAAGTATGCTTTATAGGCGTCACGGGAAGTTGTGGCAAAAGCACAACCACGGAGCTAATCGCTGCAATCTTGGCAAAGGAAGGTCGAGTCCAAAAAGGCAGCCACGCGAACACTATGCCTTCTTTCGTCAAAACAATCTTGAGCGTCTCACTGCGGCACCGCTTCTGTGTCAGCGAAATCAGTGGTCACCTCCCAGGCGTTATTGAGAAATCAGCAAAGTTGTTGAAACCTCGGATCGGCGTGGTCACGCACGTCGGTCAGGATCATTACGCTGGCTTTCGCAGCTTGGAATCGACGGCTGCAGAGAAAGGGAAACTCGTGGAAGCACTTCCGGCTAATGGAGCGGCAGTGCTCAATGCAGATGACCCCTATGTCTGTGAGATGCGGAAGCGAACAAGAGCTCAGGTTATAACTTACGGATTATCAGGCAATGCAGCGGTCCGCGGGAAGAACGTATCTTGTGCCTGGCCAAAACCAATGTCACTCGACGTTTGTTATGCGGAAAAACGCCTTCACGTTCAAACACGGTTGTTAGGCGAGCACTGGGCTTATGCTGTATTGGCAGCGCTATCTACCGGGATTGCCGCAGGCGTTTCGCCGGAATGCGCGGTTCAGGCGGTCGAGGCCTTTGATCCAATGCCTTATCGCATGAGCCCACATCAAACCCCTGACGGCGTCACCTTTATCAGCGACAATTGGAAGGCGTCACTGTGGAGCATACCTGCCTGCCTGAATTTTATGAGAACGGCAAAGGCAGAGAGAAAAGTCATCGTGATGGGGTCAATCTCAGACACTCCCAAGAGCTTTTGTGATAGGTACAGGGCGGTTGTTCGACAGACTCCGGATGCAGTTGACAAGATAGTCTTTGTCGGCGAACATGCTCGCTCAGCCCTCAGAGCACGGCTCAATCCCGAAGATGATCGCATCATGGCATTCGACACACTCTACCAGCTCAATTCATTCTTAAGTAATTATCTGAAAGCAGGCGACCTCGTATTACTGAAAGGTACGGAATATGTTGACCATCTCCAGCGAATCGTACTCTCGCGGACGAATGGCATAGCCTGCTGGCGGGAAAAATGTGGAAAACGTCGCTTCTGCAGTGATTGTCGATTTCAACACAGTGGCTCGACGATATGAGATCAAAACACGTTGTTCAAATAATTCTTCTACTGTCACTGTGCACGATTACAGGTTGCCAGCCCTCTGCGACAAAGCTCGCCCGGAAGAAACTCAAGGCCATTGACGAGATCGTTGCTGGAGAGATCGGGCAAGGCAGCTTCCCAGGCGCGGTGGTCCTGGTTGGACGAGGCCGCAAGATACTCTACCGCAGGGCCTTCGGAAACCAGATGATAATCCCTCGTGAGGAGGCGATGAACGAAGATACTGTCTTCGATATAGCTTCGCTGACCAAACCGGTTGCCACCGCCGCCTCGGTAATGATCCTGAGAGACCGCGGCAAGATAAAACTGAACGACTACGTCCGCCAATACCTGCCCGCTTTTGCGTGCGAAGGCAAAGAAGAGGCCCGAATCGAGCACCTTCTT
>DATEBC010000146.1:0-20714 GCA_035288065.1 Sedimentisphaerales bacterium
GGAAAGCAGCGTCGAAATTGTTACCGGCGATACCAAGACGGTCGAGGCAGGGGCGGCCGACAAGATATTTATAAACACGGCGGGAATCGGCGTTAGACTGCCCGGAGTGAGCCTGGGCTACGAGAAAATAGTCCCAGGCGACAAAATAATCATCAGCGGCACATTGGGCGACCACGGCCTGGCTATCATCTCGCAGCGAAAAGGCATTGAATTCGAGTCGCAATTGCAGAGCGACTGTGCGCCTCTGGCGGGGCTAACCTGTGAACTGCTCGAGAAGACAAACGGAATAAGATTCATGCGCGACCCCACACGCGGAGGATTAGCCGCAACACTCAACGAGATTTCACGAGGCGCCGAGCTGAGCATCGAAATCAACGAGGCCGATATCCCCCTCAATCCCACGACGCGAGCGGCGGCAGACATTCTCGGCTTCGACGTGCTCGAAATCGCAAACGAAGGCAAGGTCGTCGTGGTCGCCTCGGCGGAATCAGCGGATGATTGCCTGAGTATTTGCAGAAACCGTCCGCTGGGAGCCCGTGCACGCATAATAGGGCAAGTCGTCCCGGCGCGTGATGTGCCCACCGTAGAGCTGATTACCAGGATCGGCGGAAGAAGGATCGTGCAAATGCCATACGGGCGAGAACTGCCGAGGATATGCTGATGCACGAGACGATGGTGGCGCAAAGTCTGCTCGCGACAATATCAGAGGAAGCCGCAAGGCATAATGCAAAGCCGATCGCGGCCAAGATAAGCTGCGGCGGGCTTTCAGGCGTCAACGACGAAATCCTTTGCTTCGCCTTCGAGGCCGTCGCCAAAGATACGCCGTGCGAAGGCATGAAACTTCAAATAGAGCATAAGCCTTTGAGGGCGAAATGCAGAAACTGCAGCCGGGACTTCGACGTGGACCTCTCGATGCCGAAATGCTCGGAATGTAACAGCGAGAACTTCGAATTGCTGGCTGACGCACCGTTGCTGTTGGAAGAAATAGAACTTCAGACGGATTAAGGCTATGAAGAAAGTTGACGTTGTAAAGAAAATCCTATACGCGAATGAGAAGTACGCATTCGAAAACGTCTTGTTCTTCGCCGAACACAAGAAGCTATGCCTCAATATGATTTCGTCTCCCGGTTCGGGCAAGACCACTATCCTAACAAGAACGATAGGCGATTTGAAAGACAGAATAAAGATCGGCGTGATCGAAGGCGATATCCAGACCGATATAGACGCAGAGCGAATCAGCCGAACCAAAGCTCCCGTTGTCCAGATAAACACGGGCGGCGCCTGCCACCTGTCGGCGGCCCAGGTAAACGCGGCGATAAAAAAGCTGCCCGTCAAAGACCTGGACCTGATCGTCATCGAGAACGTCGGCAATTTGGTCTGCCCTTCCGATTTCGATCTCGGGGAAAACGCCAAGATCGTTGTGCTCTCAGTAGCAGAGGGCGACGACAAGCCGATCAAGTATCCCGCCATATTCGCGAAGTCCAAGGCCATGCTGATCAACAAGATCGATCTGCTCGAAGGCGGCTTGGTGGATTTCGATATCCAACGCGCAAAGACCGACGCCCGCAGGCTCAATAAAGACATTGAGATCTTCCCCGTATCCGCCCGGACCGGCAAAGGTATGAATGATTGGTATGCCTGGCTGACGGAATCCATCAAAAACGTTGCTCTGTTGAAAACCCTGTAGGCTGTCATTTCGAGCGAGCCGAAGGCGAGTCGAGAAATCTGTTTTCAATAGATTCCTCGACTTCGGCCCTATCGGGCCTCGCTCGGAATGACATAACCAAAGGGCTTTTCAACAGACCACAAGAACGTGTGAACGCCGACCCCCATCGACCCTATTTCCCCTCGCTCAGTTGGCTTTCCGTGCGGTATAGGCCGTGGCGACGAATGTACTGTGCAACGGCCGGGTGCAGCATATCGGCCGCGTCCTGTCCGGCCGCCAGCCGCCTGCGTATTTCCGTGCTGCTGATATCCACCAAAGGCGTCTGGATAACGTTTCGCTGAAGTTTTTCGACCCTGCTTGGCCCCCACATACGTTCAAACCTGCTGTAGTCGGGCGGCTCACACCCGGCCCTGTACATTGTGCACACATTGCAGGCATCGATCAGTTTTTCAACGGCGTGCCAATGCTGTAAATCAGCGACGCCGTCCGCGCCGAGAAGCCAATAGAAAGCAGCATCGCTTGTGTAGTCGTGCTGAAACTTCCTTACCGTCTCAAGCGTGTAGCTCGGCGCCGGCTGGTTCAATTCGAAATCGCTCGCCTCAAAATTCTCATTCCCCGCAATTGCAAGGGTTATCATGGCAAGGCGATGCTCGTCCGCCCCCTTCGGCAGGAAACCTTTAAGTGGAGAACGCTTGGCCGGAATGAAGATGACTTTCTCTGCACCGAGTTGCTCCGCAGCGTCCGCAGCAACGATAGTATGGCCGATATGAATCGGATCAAACGTGCCGCCAAACAGCGCTATGTTTTGTCTTGCCATGAGAACCTAACAGAAAAATTGTGTGTTTCTGCAAATTTTTTTCCAACGTAACTCACCGCATTTGAAGCGACAACAACCTCAACGAATGCCAAGATCGCTCAAATTGCAGCGACAAACACATTGCACTCGCTCTTTGTCATCCCAACTGTGAAACCGACACAGTGACATTTTCGAAAACGTCCTTTTGAATTCATAAACCGCCATTAAACGCACAAGGCGGACTACACTGCGTTGTACGGGCACTATGGACACAATGAGAGTTTCCTCACTGCATCCGGCACTTCGCCGACAAAAAAAACAAGTCACGGCATATCTTCAAGCAATATAATATACAAGATGAACACATCTGTAAAACAACTGCAGCAGAAAATTTTGTCAAGTATTACGAAAGCTCTTGACGATAAAAATTATGAAAAAATTATTAGTTTTTCTGTTTAGGTTCTTTGACAAAGATTATAAATGATAGTTGGTGTTGCAGTGTCAACATAAACAAGAACCATATAATAAGATTTGTTTAGCCAAAAGGAGGTGAAACCCTATGGCAAAAAAGAAAGCTAAGAAGAAAGCTGCAAAGAAAACCGCTAAGAAGAAAGCCAAGAAGAAAAAATAGCGTAACGGTCAGTTCCGCCGCATCTCAGACAATCGAGATCGCGGCAGGTTACGCGAGAAACGAAAGGCTTTGTCGTCGAGACAAAGCCTTTCGTTTTATTTATGCCTCCAATGCGCAGTCCGCCCCGCCTCCCATCCGGGCCAAGAGAGGCCCTGATAAACCCATCAGCTTCATAACCGCCGCGGTTAATTGCTCTCTTGCAATTGGATGTTGATTCCTTATACTACGTGCCGGCGCCGACATCGACCGGCAAAAGTGTTTTCTATAGAGAATGACAACATGGACCACTTTAACTACAGAAACGGCAAGCTGTTCGCGGAGGATGTTGACGTTGAGAGGATCGCCGACAAGGTCGCAACACCGGCTTACATCTACAGCAAGGCAACCTTCATAGAACATCTGCAAAAGATTCAAAGGGCCTACGCCGAGCTTGCCACCACAATTTGCTACTCTGTCAAGGCATGCGGCAATATAAACATCCTCAAGTTCCTGGCCGAGCATGGCAGCGGGTTCGATATTGTCAGCGGCGGAGAGTTGCACCGCGCCCTGCAGGCTGGAGCAGACCCCGCCAAAATCGTCTATGCAGGCGTCGGCAAGACAGATAACGAAATCAACGAGGCCCTCAATGCCGGCATCGGCTACTTTAACATCGAATCAGAAGCTGAACTTGAAAACCTGATTCGATTGGCAAAGCGGAACAATACATCTGAGAACTACCGACCAAAAGCCGCACTTCGCGTAAATCCGGATGTTGACTACAAGACCCACGCATTCACAACCACCGGCAAGAAGGAAACGAAATTCGGCGTCGATATCGAACGGGCACAGAAGGTCTTCGCCGACTACGCAGGCAACGCAGCGGTAGATCTATGTGCGATCCACGTCCACCTCGGATCAGGCGGCAAGACAATTGATCCATACGTCGAAGCTGTGAAAAAGACAATGCCACTTATTGACGGCCTTCGCGGCAACGGTCACATTATCGAGGCCCTTGATCTCGGCGGCGGCTACGGCGCCGACTACGAATCCGACAGCGTCCCTTCCGCGGCCGACTACGCTGCGGGAATCCTGCCGCTGCTCAAGGACAAAAACCTCAAGCTTATTCTCGAACCGGGCAAGAGCATCTGCGCCAATGCAGGCATACTGCTCACCCGCGTGCTCTACACCAAGAAGGGAGGCGCAAAAGAATTCGTCATAGTCGATGCCGGGATGAACGATCTTATTCGCCCTGCCCTTTACGACGCGTTTCACTTCATCTGGCCCGCAAACGTGCAGCAGCGTTTTGTCCCCGCCCAACGCAGCAAAAACTTGCAGCCGGAGGGAACAAGGCCCTTCGACGTCGTCGGCCCTATATGCGAAGGCGCCGACTTCCTTGCGAAAGACCGGCATCTGCCGCCCGTCCGGCGAGGAGACCTGCTCAGCGTCTTCACTGCCGGGGCTTACGGCTTTACTATGAGCAGCAACTACAACGCCCGCTGCCGCGCCCCGGAAGTGCTCGTGAACGGCGATGCCTTCTCGGTCATAAGAAGACGCGAAACCTACGAAGACCTGACGGCACTGGAGAAATAGCCGCTTGTCTGGCCCTGCGAAAGCAGGGATTGCCTGTGCGCTACAGTGACTCCAAGACCAACCTGCGGACTTTTTCAGCCATATCGATTGCTTGTTGAGCCGTATTGCTGGTTACATCAGGGGAATCGCCGGGATAGCGGACATCTACACCATAATTTGTAAGCACTATGACATCGCGCAAAGACTCGGAGAGTTTGTTGTCCGCACGGGCAACCAGATCAAGAAGTTCCCCAATATCGTGAGTTTTCGGGAACTCGATCTGATGATAAGTCAAAAATGCCTTGAGATATTTCTCCGCAGCCTGCTGTGAATGAAAGCAGACCGTAGATAGAAAAGCCGCCCCGTAAGTGATAAGAGACTTGGCCGCATTAAAATCTTCTTCCGCTTTCAATGACCATTGACGGACAAATTCGTCTCTTATCTTATCAGGCCGCTTCATATATCACCTTGCCGTATTTGTTGGCTGGATAAGCAATGCCGCCAACAACATTTTTACTCTCCTCAAACCGTTCGGCAGCCATTACGATAATATCGAAAGGATAACCTAACCCTCGCACCGCCCGGCGAATGCGAACACTCTCTTGCCGGGTGTCGCCCGGAGCGGATTCGAGCACCAGAAGGTCAATATCGCTGTCTTTGGTCATCTGTCCCGCAGCGGCGGAACCAAACAGAATTATGCGCCGCGCCTCGGCTACGCACAAAATGCGTTTGACGATTTCAGCAGCCAGCGCTTGACTTATTCCCATAAATACCTCACAAACACACAACAACCCAGCCAACCGCATATTATCCGCTTACAACGGTATCCTGTCAAACTCCTTTATGCAAAACAAGACGGGTGGTCATATCGAGCGTACCTGTCCCGAGCGACCTGTGGTGAGCGAAGCCAAACCAAGTCGAGGGAGTTCGACGAATCTATCACCCTATCATCATGAGAAACGCCTGTTGCAATTCTCCATAATATGTCAGGCACACTCATCTTGTGAGCATCACAATTAGTCACTGTATATTGCGAGTCTACCTTGGCCCACCGTTCAAGAGATTTAACGGTCTGTTCCATCGCTTCAATTTCATCGGGCGTAAAACTCATATTGTGTTCCGTGATTAAAAAGAAAATTGAATCTTGTCAACTGAATCTCATAGGTGAAGTCCTTTAGTTCGCTTAAGGCTACCATAATTAGCTTTTTCTGCTCGGCTTTTGAGCGGTGGCTGCAAAGATATTTTCGATTTTCAATTGACCCTTTTCGACTTTAGAGTTGAGGCCTTTGCCACGATTCACGATTCACAAACCCCGAATCACGAGTTCAGAAGTTTCTCTCGACAAAACCCGTATCAACCTTGTTTTTGACAAAAAGGTTATGCGAAAGAATGTTCAGGCAGGCGGGGATCGTCGTTTTGATCGGCTCGATAATGAATTCCCGCAGCGCCCTTCTCATCGTGGTAATCGCTTCGGCCCGCGTCTGCTGGTGGACTATAAGCTTGGCAATCATCGAATCATAATTGGGCGAGACCGTCCAGCCCTGGCAAACGTGCGTATCGACTCGAACACCCGGACCACCCGGAGGAACATACCTGGTGATCTGGCCCGAACAGGGAGCGAAGTTGTTCTCCGGGTCCTCGGCATTGATCCTGCATTCAATTGCAGCGCCGGTCAGCTTGATATTACGCTGGCTGATATCGATCGTTTCCCCGCTGGCTATCCTCAACTGCCACTTAATCAGGTCGTGCCCCGTTACCATCTCCGTAACAGGGTGCTCGACCTGGATTCTCGTATTGACTTCGATGAAGTAATAGTTCTTATCCTTATCCACGAGAAATTCGACCGTCGCGGCATTGGAGTAGTTGGCCTCTTTGATAATTCGCATCGCCGATTCACAAAGCTCCTCTCTGGCGTGCTTATCGAGCACGGAACACGGGGACTCCTCGATCATCTTCTGATGCCTTCGCTGAATGGAGCAGTCTCTTTCGTAGAAGTGCAGCGCGTTGCCTTCGTTATCCGCCATCACCTGCACCTCAACGTGCCTCGCTTCGATTATGAACTTCTCGAGATACACGCTGGAATCGCCGAAGGCCGCGTCAGCCTCCGCACGCGCCGAGTTGAAGGCCGAGCGAAAGCTGATATCGTTGTGCACAACTCTCATGCCTCGCCCGCCACCGCCGGCAGCCGCCTTTATTATCACCGGATAGCCCATCTTGGTCGCCAGCTTCAGCGCTTCGGATTCGTCTTCAATGGCTCCATCCGAACCTGGAACGACCGGAACCGACGCCTTTTCGGCCAGCTTACGCGCAGCAACCTTGTCGCCGAGCAGCGCCATCGCCTCGACGGAAGGCCCGATAAACCCTATTCCACAGTCCCGGCATACCTCGGCAAAGTGCGAGTTCTCCGCCAGGAAGCCATACCCGGGATGAATCGCCTCCACATCCGCCACCTCCGCAGCGCTTATAATGCGAGGGATGTTCAGATAGCTTTGGGCGCAGTCGGGCGGACCGATGCAGATCGCTTCGTCGGCGAACTGCAGGTATGGAGCATCCTTGTCCGCCTGCGAATAAACGGCCACCGCTTCGATGCCAAGCTCATGACAGGCGCGGATTATCCGAAGCGCTATCTCGCCGCGATTTGCTATGAGGATTCTTGAAAGCATTTTCTGAGTTACCGTTTTCTATCGACCGCCGCCGGCGAGCTCGTTATTGACTCGGCCCCTCGCAGATAGTCATTTTCAGTCCGCCTTGACTCTAAAGAGCACCTGGCCGTACTCCACGGCCTGGCCGTTGCTCACCAGAATCTCCCTTATCGTTCCGCTGATCTCGGCCTTGATCTCGTTCATCACCTTCATCGCCTCGATTATGCACACCACCGTCTGAGGCTCGACGCGCGAGCCGACCTCAACATAATTCTCCGAATCCGGGCTTGGCGTCGCATACAACGTCCCCACGATAGGCGACTTTATCTCCGCCAAATCCTCATCGGCTCCGGCAGAGGCCGCCTGGTCCGTCCTCGCCGAACCATCGCCGCCCTTGGGAGCCGAGATAACCCCGGCAGATTCGTGACCGATCGCAGCTATGCCGGCAAACGGGTGACCCAAAACGGTTTGAGGCTGCGCACGCTTCAGAGCGATCTTGTCGTCGCCGTGCTGTATCTCCACCTCGACAAGCCCGTTCTCTTCCATTATTTTTATGAGCCGCTTTATTCTTTTTAAGTCAGCATCTTTATCCGCCATTGCCGCTTCCTTTCTATGCAAGAGGTATCGACCAAGCGCCAACCAGTATAGCCCGGACAAATGTTTCTGCAAACTATTTCTATGGCCTCTAAAAAAGCCTTCTTCCCCGTACTAAAGCCCAAATTCCGCCCCCGGAGACGATTTTTCGCAACCCAAGCTCTAACCTAAGAATAGGTGATCCGAAAGGAAATGGATGATAGGAAATTGCGCTCTCTCAGACCCCTGCGATCAGAGTATCTCGAGCCCGACCGCCGTGATGTCGTCAACTTCAGATGCGCCAATTTCCTTATTATGTGCGAACGCGGTCAGTTTATCCATAATCTCGGAGATGGACAACCTGTTCAATTCGCAGAAATCCTCGTTGAAATGAAAGCCTGCCTGGTCGTCATAATTGCCTATGAAGCGATCCGCCCCATCCGAGTATAGAAACAATTTATCGCCCGGCTCAAGCTGTACCGTGCGCTCGACAAACTCAGCCTGGGCAAAAACTCCGAGCAGCGAGCCTCTCGCCTCTAATTGCTCCGGCGCCTTGCCGGGTCTCATGAGGATCGGATATGGGTGGCCGGCCCGGCAATACGTCAGTTTATGAGTCTCGGTGTTGAGCAGGCAATAGCAGCACGTGGCGAACTGATAGCCCGAAAGCTTTTGTGCCGCCATGCGCACGTTGAGATTCTTCACCACCTCTACAGGTGGAAATATGCGGTAGTCGTTCTCGATCGTATGACGCATGACAAGGGCCTGCTTGAGAAAGATGGTCAGTAATGCAGCCGGAAGCCCGTGGCCTACTGCGTCGGCAATGTAGAAGCCGATATGCCTTTCATCGATGCGGACAACATCGTAAATGTCGCCGGAGACCCACTCGGCCGGCTGGAATACCGTCGCCCATTTTATCTTCTCAGTATTCGGCAATTGAGCCGGCAGAAAATCCTGCTGAACGAGACCGGCCAGACGAAGCTGCTCGGCCAAATTGCCAACCAGAGCCTCAGTCATGTGAAGCTGCTCGGCCAGATTATTCTTGTACTGCCTGTATATCTTTTGCGGCGGTCCTGCCGGCTTGACCGCCATACCCTCGCTCTTCTTGCGGTATGCAAGATTCATACTGATTCTCACCCACAGATCAACCACCGAAACTGATTCCATATTGCTAACCATCGAGAAGCTGCTCTGCGAGGGAGACAAAGAGAAGCTCTTGACGGGCATCTCCACGCGACCGGTCAGCAGGACCACGCCGATCTTCTCCGATTCGAGCGACTCGATTATCTGAGCCAGTCGCTGCTGTTGCGAGGCATCCATCCCCTCAGCATCAATCACCGCCGTTCCGACCAAGTCAAGACGATCGCGTATCTGCGGGTATCTGTCTATTCCCAGCACGGCACAAGAGAGCTTTTTGCTCTTCAGCAATCGCCGCAATTCAGACGGCATCTGCGACTGATTCGTCAGATATAAAACATCCGTGAAGCCCCTGAGCACTTCGACGCGGTTTCGCAATTCTACGCTCGTCATATTGTGTACTGCCTGATCATATTATCGGACATTCAACTAACACTTCGGCAGAGCCGGCATTAGGTGTTTTCGGCTCGTTCAGAAGGCGACTTTGCGGTTTTTTGCCCTTTTTCCCACGATTTGCCGACCACAACCTCGTGTCCGCAACCACATACTATAAGCCGCGACAAACTCCGCCGGCGCCCCTCACATCACAAGAGACTCCGCGATCTCTGTCTGCTCGGCGCTGAGAAACGGCGGTTACCCGGCAAAAATCGCCGAGCCGATTCGAAGGATCGTGCCACCTTCGGCGATGGCAATCTCATAGTCCGAACTCATGCCCATGCTCAATTCCTTGAACTCCGGGCCGACTATTCTCTCGCCGCGCATCTCGTCAAACAGCTCCCGAGCCCGAGTAAAACTCGTTCGAACGGCCCTCTTATTGTGTGTCAGCGGCGCCATCGTCATAAGGCCCGCCAGCTCCAGGTTCGGCAGAGTGCCGATTTGCTCGGCCAGATGCGTCGCCGCGCCAACCGGAACGCCGTATTTCTGCGGCTCGTTCGACGTGTTCACCTGAAGCAGCACCCTCGAGCGCAAGTTCAGCTTCGCCGCCGAAATGCTTATTTCCTCGGCTAAGCGAAGCGTGTCAACAGAATGTATCAGTGACGCTATGGGAAGGACCTGACGGACCTTGTTCCGCTGCAAATGCCCGATCATGTGCCAGTTCACATCTTTGGCCAGACCTGACTCGCCGCCGCTCTGAAGAAAGCTCGTCACCTGGACCGAAACCTTCTTCAACTGCTGAACACGATTCTCCGCGAGCTCCGTGATACCCAGCCGTATAATCTCTTTGACACCCTCCAGGCTCGCGGATTTCGTCACAACCACAAGCTTCACCTCGCTCGGATCACGCCCGGCGCGGTTGCAGGCTGATTCTATGGTTTCCTTCATCCGTTCTAATCTATCGGATATCTTCGACACGACAAACATCCAGTTCCTCGAAGCAAGAGAACCGATCAACTGCCAATAACAATGCCCCCCAGCATACCAGCCTTTGCCTTGTCTTGCCAGCACAAAAACTACGGAGCGTCGGTTTTCGCCCCCATTTCTCACCGCCGAGCGCGCAGAGAACTTGGCGCGGCCTGAAGGCCGCAACCAAATCCGAAGCACTAAATCCGAAATCCGAAATCCCGCAAGGGATCCCATACGGGACAAATCCGAATGACCCAAACTCGAAATTCAAAACACAGCATAACACCTTATTTCGACAGCAGTTATAGCCCGCCGTGGCGGGGATTCCAACATCAAGCATAAAAAACAAGAAGTTGACGGATTGTAGTGCAAAGAATGTTGTTACGTAAGACCGATGAGGCGATACAACTTTATCTTTTCTCAGCGCTGGTTAAGCCGGTTAAGCCGTCCCGTGGGGACATGGCCTAGCCATCTCAGCGTGCTCGGCGGTTAATGACAAATGCGGGGTAAGCAGGTATGAAAGATGCCGAGCTTCTCCGCAATACCCCGAGCCGGTTTGGTCGCGGTCGCGCCGAGTGCGTATCTCATTCGTAGCGCCTCAAACTCGCCATCAGCTACATGCCAGACGGTTGATATCCTCCAGACGCACCTCTGCCCCGAAGGGATGGCCGAGCCACTTCCCGCGAATACAGGAAAATACCTGCTATTTTGGGACTTCTCACTCACGGTTTTCCGCCAAATTGCCGATATTCGTACACGTGGGCGTCTTGTATGCCGCTTATAAGCGGCGGACGAAGGCGAAAAAAACGCATGAAACCCAATTTTTCACTTGCGTTTAGCTGTTCGAGCCTGTATAATTAGATATTGAAATGAGATGGGGGCAGGAAATAATCGCCCCCGTGAAGGAGTGTTCTCGTTCGATTTTTTGCGTGGCGGGAATATAGGAAAGGTTCGCTTGATTCCCGTTCTTTAATATAGGATATGCATGCTGCTCTTGGCAGCATACAAACCTCGGCGAGGCAGCGTGGTCCACCGGTCTCCCCCCCAGCCGGTCCCACCACCTCGCCTTTTTTATGCGCAAATCCGACCCCGCAACAAATCGGTCCACAGCCCCCCCACACCGAGCACGCCCACTGCGCCGGCCTAACGCGGATTTCTCATTAACCGCAGAGCACGCCGAGATGGCTATGCCATGTCCCCACGGGACGGCTTAACCGGCTTAACCAGCGCCGAGAAAAAAACTGTATATGCCCATAGGAGGCAACAACATTCTTTGCGGTCTCTGCGTGCTCATCGGTGAGAAATGCGGGTTAAGTCTTTTGGCAAGCTTCCACATTCGACCTGTCGGCAAAGTGATTGAAGACAACGAATAACAAAACAGAAACAAGCGCCATCACGCCCCCATAAACAAAGGTTGCCTGCGGTGAAAGCCGCTCCCACAGGAATCCTGCCAGCAGGCCGCCCGGAATTGCCGCCAGCCCCGTAGCCGTGTGAAATGTCCCAATCGCCGTGGCCTTCAAATGTTCACACGCCAAATCCGCTACATAAGCCCGCTGGTTCCCGTCGATCGCCGCATGCACAACGCCGTAAAGGGCGAACAAAGCCATATATGCCGTCAGCGAGCTAAGAAACGCAAAACCAGCCGCTGTTACAGAAAAGCAAATGTAGCCGAATATGATTACCTTCTCCCTGCCGATCCTGTCCGAAATAGAACCCAACGGCACGGCCAATGCGCTATAGACGACATTGAAAAGCACATACAAAAGGATCGGAGCCGCGACGGACAGCCTCCCCGCGAAAATGCCCTGTGCTTTCATAACAAAAAACATATAGCTGAAGTTGCCAAGAGCAAAAACACTGGAGACCAGGATAAACAATTTCAGCCGTACAGGCAGACCGGCTATGCCGAGCTTCAGCGTTATCTTCTGCGGCCGGGCCTCGCTTCCCGACACGAACCCAATCGGGACAAGCGCCGCAAAACCAATTATCCCGGCGATAAGTATTATGCTCCTGAATTCGAGCTTCAAAAACCAAAATAGCCCGAAGGCCGCCGTGGCGCCCAGGATAGCGCCTACTGTCTCAAGCGACCTGTGAATGCCGAATGCCCTGCCTCTTTCGCTCGCCATCGACTCGGCTATTACCGCGTCCCTCGCGGCGGTTCGCAGACCCTTGCCCACCCTCTCCAGGCAGGAAAAAACGACGGCGCTCTGCCATATTCTTGAGACCGCAAGCAGCAGCTTAAAGATGATCGATATGAAATATCCGCTGTAAAGAAATATCCTGCGTTTACCGGTCTTGTCGGACCAATATCCGCAAAAGACCTTCAGGATGTTTGAGATGCCGTCCCGCAAACCACCGACAAGGCCGATCACCTTGCCCCCCGCGCCCAGCGATTCGAGAAACATCGGCAAAACGGGCATTATTATTTCGCTGCTCAGGTCGTTGAGGAAACTAACGGCGCTGAGCAAAAGGACGTTGGTAGAAATCTTTTTGCCGGTTCTGTTGCTCATATTGATCTATACCCCAGTCGAACAAGTTATCGTAGTCAAACTGACCGATTCGCCTTGTCATACCTGCGAAAGCAGGTATCCAGTTGGCCCCGCCATCCCGGGGGGAAGTGTGGCGCATCAGTGGATTCCCGCTTTCGCGGGAATGACAGATGCTCTTATCCTGTTGGCGAAACTATAGTCACATTAAAATCTGACCCCAAAACGGTCAGTTTGAGTATCGTAGGAATTACTGACCCCGTACCTGGACTATGACTCTCCTGCTTCGCGGGCCGTCAAATTCACAGAAGAATATGCCCTGCCAGGAGCCGAGAACCAGCGCCCCATCCTTTATCAGTATCTGCTCGCTGCAACCGACCAGAGTGCTCTTGGCGTGTGCATCCGAATTACCCTCGGAATGCCGATAACCAGGATTTGAGTACGGCGCCAGCTCCGCCAGGGTCAGCAGAACATCCTGCGGCACCGTCGGATCGGCATTCTCGTTTATCGTAATCCCCGCCGTCGTATGCGGGCAATAGACCACAACATCACCATCACTTATGCCCGATTCAGCCGCAATCGAAGCGACCTGCGACGTGATATCCACCATCTGATTGCGACTCTTCGTATTGACGCGAAAGTCTTTTTGTATGATCTTCATAATCTTATTCTGTCTTCACGACTGATACTGAACTCTGGCATCCCGCATTACCTCGTCACGAAAATACTGGCTTAGGTCTTCCGGAGTCCGCAAATCGACCTTTCTGCCAAGAGTTTCTCCGAGTTCCATTTCCATCCTGACAATCGAAAACAGCCCCGGCGTACACCCCTGCTCAAACTCCACCAGCAGGTCGATATCGCTATCCGGTCCCAATTGGTCGGCCAAAGCCGAGCCGAAAACCGATACCTTCCTGATGTGGTTTCTTCTGCAGAACTCCGCCAGTTTGTCTCTCGGCATCTTCTTTTCAAGCGAATATGCCATCTGTTTGCCCTTTGTGTTGTCAATTCTTAACCTGCAAACGTCACTATTCAGCCGAACAACAGATTAGCTTAATAGCCGATTATTGCAAGGATAAACGATAGAAACATCGTTGCCAGAGCACCACGTTTCATAAATTTCGTACTATACTGTCATTTCGACCGAGCGAAGCGAGCGGAGAAATCTATTCAGACAGCCGAATTCCGTTTCCTTTATAGTCGTGCCATTTATAAAACGCGGTAAGAGTCTGCGTTAGAACCCCTCACATCTGCTCTACAACGCTGATGCCCAGAAGTTCGCTCAGGCCGTGCCGAATGGTCCTTGCGGTCAAATCGCACAGCAGCAGCCGGCTTGGCCTCTTCTGCGGCTCGGCGATCAGGACCGGGCAGTTCGTGTAAAACGTGCTGAACTTCTGGGCCAGCTCATACAAATAGCTGGTCAAATAGTTGGGCCTGTAATCGCCCGCAGCGGAGGCTATCGCCTCGCCATAGCGAATTATCTGCTTGGCCAAATCCAGCTCCGCAGCCTCGGTCAGGCTCAATTCCTTCAGCCCGGCCAGCTCGGTCTCGATATCAACGTCCTTGCTCTGGGCCTTGCGCTCGATGGATTTTATCCGCGCGTATGCATACTGCATATACGGAGCGGTATTGCCCTCCATCGCCAGCATCTTATCGAAGCTGAAAACGTAATCGCTCGTGCGGTTATTGGAGTAGTCCGCATACTTGACCGCCCCAATTCCAACCGCATTTGCGATCTTCGCTTTTTCCTCGGGCGCCAACTCCGGATTCTTCTCCTCGACGACCGCCCTTGCCCGCTCCACCGCCTCATCCAGCAATTCCTTGAGCTTAACATTCTCCCCGGACCGCGTCTTCAAAGGCGTCCCATCCTCGCCCAGGATACTGCCGAACATAACGTGGTTCAGTCTGTCCTTTGTCGCCCAACGTGCCATTTCGGCAACCGCAAAGAGCATCTCGAAATGCTGCTTCTGCCTCGCATCCGTAACATAGACAATCGCATCGGCCTTTAGCTTATTGATGCGATAGCGCAGCGCCGCCAAATCCGTCGTCGCATACAGATATGCCCCATCGGACTTACGAATAATAAACGGCAGCGGTTCCCCCTCCTTATTCTTAAACCCCTCCGGAAAAACACACACCGCCTCGTCAGATATTCTTGTTTCCGCCAGTTCCTTCAAATCATCAACCACCTCCGGCAGCATGTCTCTGTAAAAACTCTCTCCGCGGACGTCTTCCATGTATAGTTTAACATTCAGTCTTTTGTAAATCTCATGGCAATATTTTAACGAAATTTCTCTAATCCGTTCCCAAGCGTCTTTTTCTTGCTCATTATCTTTGTCATCAATCCTTTGCAACATGGCTGTTATATGACGTGAAAGAGATTCATACGGTATTGAGATATACTCGAAAGGATTCTCATCTTCTTTGTAAGATTTTTTCTTAACACGAGTTGGAATCATTAAGCCCATTCCAACCAATGATTTTTCCAATCGATTTACGTATTGGTAGAGAATTGTGATTTTCCCCCATAATTCACTGTCTTCTCTTGTCTTGAGATCATTAAGAAAACGCCTAAAGTATCTTTCCCCATCGCCTCGTCTATAAAGAAAATCTTCCTCCCAATCTTCTTCATGTCTCTTACGTATATCTTGACAGAGAATTTTTATTCTTTCTTTATTTTCTGCATAACCGTTAAGCTCTACAAGCTCAGTTGTATAATATAATTTGTTATGATGTTTCTTCTCGTCCATGCACATATGCCATAGACCAAGAATTACTTTCCCTAATGCAGTACCCCAGTCGCCGATGTGGTTTTGGCGGATTACTTTGTGGCCGAGGAATTCCAACATTCTGCATATACAGTCACCGATGATGGTGCTTCGCAGGTGGCCGACGTGCATCTGCTTGGCGATGTTCGGGCTGGAGAAATCCACTACTATTGTCTTGGGCTTATCGGCCTTCTCCACCGCCAGCCGGGCGGCATCACCGTTAATTTCAAGCAGCCTGTGGGCAACAAATTCGGCCTTCAGTCGCAGGTTGATAAACCCGGGCCCGGCCACCTCCGCCGGCTCACACATATCACTTAGATCGAGCTTCTTGGCGACCTCCTCAGCCAACTTGCGGGGATTGGTCTTGAGCTTCTTCGCCAACGGCATCACGCCGTTGACCTGATAATCCCCGAATTTAGGGTCCGCCGCAGGCCGCACTATCGCCGCGCAGCCCTCCACGCCCGCAACCGCCGCCATCACAGCGGATACCCGTTCCTCAAGTATGTCGATAACCGGCTTCATCAATAATCAATCGTCAATATCAAAGATCCGCCTTTGGCGGAGTCAATCGCTCCGCGTCTCCCCAGAGCAATTCGAGGTCGTAGTATTCGCGGTACTCAGCGTCGAAAATGTGTATTACCACATCGATATAGTCGAGCAGGATCCATCGGCCCTGTTCGTAGCCGGCCCTGCCGAACCGCTGCAGGCCAAGCTCCCTGGCGGCTGCGGATATCTCGTCGGAGACGGTCCGCATCTGCCTGTCGCTTGTGCCCGTAACGATCACGAAATAATCCGTCGCCGGCGACTTGCCCCGCAAATCCAGGACAACGATCTCGGTGCAATGCCGCTCCGCCGCCACTTTCGCAGCAGCCAGGGCGAATATCTCTGCTTCAGAATTGTCGCGCTTCGTCAAATTCCAAGACCTCAAACAAAACAAAAAGGGGCAGCCTATTTGGCCGCCCCAATAGATTACACATATTTGCAGTTTACGTCAACCACGCAGCAGCACGGCAAGCAGCAGCGTCTTTCACTGCTTCGCCAAACGCAAACTCGCTCACTTGCCGCCTAAGCCGAGCATTTCGCTGATCTGAGGGCCAAACTTCACGATAACCCCCGAAAAGACGACGCTGACCATCGCCATCAGTTTTATCAGGATATTCAGGCTCGGCCCCGCGGTGTCTTTGAACGGGTCGCCGACCGTATCGCAGATTACGGCGGCGCCGTGCACGGGGTTCTTGCTGCCGTCGGGAAGCTTCTTGCCGCCGTGGGCGCCTTTTTCGATGTACTTTTTGGCGTTGTCCCACGCCCCGCCGGAGTTATTGAGCGTAATCGCAAGGACAAACCCGCAGCTCAACCCGCCCGCCAGGAGTCCCATCACGCCGGCCACTCCTAAGAACAGCCCCGTCAGAACCGGAATAATAATCGCCAGCAGCGACGGCAGAATCATCTCTCTCTGCGCCCCCTTGGTCGAGATTGAGACGCACCGGGCGTAGTCCGGCTTGCCCGTGCCTTCCATTATGCCCGCTATTTCCCTGAATTGCCTGCGGACCTCCTCGACCATGGCCCCCGCCGCCCTGCCGACCGCCTTTATCGACATTGCACAGAACACAAACGCCATCATACAACCGATAAGTAACCCGCAGATCAGCTTTGGATTCATGATGTTCAGACCATAAGCCTCGACAAACTTCATAATCTCAGCCGTCTTGACGTTCACGGCGTCGCCGACCCCGTCCTTCGCCGCAAAGGCGACCGTGCCGACGTAATAAATCCCATCGGCGCTCTGCTGTGCAAATCTGCCTATCCATATCCGCACTTCCTCCACATAAGCCGCTAACAGCGCCATCGCCGTCAGCGCAGCCGAACCGATTGCAAAACCCTTGCCCGTGGCTGCCGTCGTATTGCCTAATGAATCGAGTGCATCGGTCCTCTTGCGAACCTCTGGCCCCAGCCCGCTCATCTCGGCGTTGCCGCCGGCGTTGTCGGCTATCGGACCGTACGCATCGGTCGCAAGGGTGATTCCCAGCGTGGAAAGCATCCCAACCGCAGCGAACCCGATACCGTAAAGGCCCATCGATACATCCCTGAAACCGCCCGCAAAGCCGAACGCACACAGAATACCTATTACAATCGTTACGACCGGCAGACCCGCAGAGTACATGCCCGTCGAGAAACCATCGAGAATTGCCGTTGCAGGCCCCATTCGAGCCTGGTTGGCGATGCCGCGCGTCGGCTTGTACTCGTCGGAGGTGTAGTATTCGGTGAACTGGCCGATGATCACGCCAGCCGCAAGACCCGAAACAACCGAACCGAATATGCCCCAGCTTATCCAGTCCGTCATCGCCATGAGGGCAATCGCAATGAGTATAAGCACCGAGCTGCCGAGCGTCCCGAACAGAAGCGCTCGCAGCAGGTTCTTCTGGCTGGCGTCCTCCTTGCACCGGACCATAAAAACCCCGGCGACCGAGAGAACAATACCCAAACCCGCGACAACCATCGGCGCCAAAACAGCCTTCAGAGGGTCCATCCCGCTTTGCGCAACCGCCGACAGGGGCAGGGCCGCCCCGAGGGCCGCTGTCGCAAGTATCGAGCCGCAGTAGCTCTCGTAGAGGTCGGCCCCCATACCGGCCACGTCGCCGACGTTATCGCCCACGTTGTCGGCGATTGTGGCCGGGTTCCTCGGATCGTCCTCGGGAATTCCCGCCTCGACCTTGCCGACCAGGTCTGCCCCGACATCTGCGGCCTTGGTGTATATTCCACCGCCGACACGGGCGAACAGGGCCTGCGTCGAGGCGCCCATGCCGAATGTGATCATCGTCGTTGTTATCTCGACGAGCTTATGCCCAGGATCCATCCCCGCCTTGACCAGCTCTATGCCGAACAGAGTCAGCCCCTGATCCATATGTTTGGCCGTATAGACAATCTTGTCCAATATCAGATACCACAGCGAGATATCGAGCAGCCCGAAGCCCACAACCACAAGGCCCATAACCGCGCCGGAACGAAAAGCCACTTGCAGCCCGCGATTGAGGTTCACGCTGGCGCCCTGGGCGGTCCGGGAAGAGGCATTCGTAGCCGTCTTCATCCCAAGAAAGCCGCATAGTCCGCTGAAGAACCCGCCCGTTAGAAACGCCACGGGCACAAACGGGTTTTGGACCCCGTAATAGGCGCAAACCGCGAAGATCGCCAGCAGAATCACAAATACGAACGCTACGACGCTGTACTGCCTGAACAGATACGCGTATGCCCCCTCGCGGACATAGCGGGCGATTTCAACCATTCTCTCGGTGCCTTCCGGGGCCTCCATCACTTTCTTGTAGAAGTACCAGGCGAAGCCCAACGCCATCAGCGCCGCCGCCGGTGCAATCCACCAGCTCCACGGCGTGCCGCCCGTCCCGGCAGTTGCGGCTCCTTCGGCCGCTGCCGCCACGCCACAAAAACCAAACGTCGCCGCCGAAACTCCAGCCAGATTTCCAAAAGTCTTCACGTTTTACACTCCTTTCGACTTCAACTAATGAGTTCTGCAAAATTGCAGGTTAGGCCTATATTGTTGAAGAAAATCGTCTTTGTGATTTTCTTCAATAATCGCCTAACCTCTTGTCTGACAATATGTTCGCGTTAAAAAGAAAAAATCAAGAACGGATTTTTTCTTTTATTAAGTAGGCCTAACCTGCAATTTTGCAGAAGCCTTCTTCAACTATTATAGCTACCAAAGCTTAGACGAAAATAAACCCGTATAGTCTAACGGGGCAAGGAGCCTTTGCAACTGTTTTTATTGCAAAAATTGCGCATGGTTCAATTCTAGGTGGCAGCCTCCCCCCAGGGGGGGATGGCAAAGCTCCAAGAGCGGCGCAACCATCCCCATCCCCAGGGGATGAGGCTGCCACGCCCTATCGAACCACAAATAATGTACCCCGGAATCTTACTTACGTGAACCATGCCAAAGATTGCAGAGTTGAAAAGCGGATTCGCCCACCGAAAGCTGGCAATCCTGAAGCTCTAAGTGTGGTATTCGGCGTTAATCTTGACGTATTCGGCGCTCAAATCGCACCCGTAGCAAAAATCGCTCGCCCGGCCCGCCCCCAAATCCACGCTAATCCTATGCTCCTTCTGCGAAACGACCTTGCTCGCCTTTTTCGCGTCGAATTTCCGCGGCGCGCCGTTCTTGAAGACGGTAATATCATCGAGCCGGCAGGAAAGTCTGTCTGGATTGAGCTTAACGCCTACCGAGCCGACCGCGCAGATTATCCTGCCCCAATTAGGATCCCCGCCGTGCACCGCACATTTGACCAACGGATAATCCGCCACCGCCCGAGCAGCCCTGGCGGCATCGGCCTTGGTTGCGGCTCCTGTTACAACAACCTTGAATATCCGCGTCGCCCCCTCGGCGTCGTGCGCCATCTGCCGGGCCAGATCGTCGCACAATTCCGCCAATACCTTCGCAAATCTCCGATACCGGGGGCACTGGCTCGTAATCGGGCGATTGCCCGCCAGGCCTGATGCAAGAATGATACAGGTATCGTTCGTGCTCTGATGGCCGTCAACCGTCAGCTTGTTCAATGAATCGCCTACAGCCCGCTTTAGCGCCGCCGTCAATAGGGGCTTGCTTATCGCCGCATCCGTCGTGATAAAGGATAGCGTAGTGGCCATATTAGGCCCGATCATCCCCGCCCCTTTAACCGCACCGGCTATTGTAATGACAGAATCCTTGATTCCCGGCGTGCGTTTTCTGCTCGTGCATCCTCCATCGTCCATCGTCAATCGTCTTACCGCCTGTTTCGTTTTGGTGTCGGTTGTCATTATCGCCTTTACGAAGCCCAGCCCCGCCGAAGCGGAAGCCGAGAGCTTCGCCGCCGCCTTCTCAATCCCTGCGATGACCTTCCTCATCGGCAACTGCACGCCGATAATCCCCGTCGAGGCAACCAGAACGTTTTCTCCTGCGTACCGAGTATTGCACACTGCGCCGGTCCGGTCAGTGCGAGCGCAGCGAAGCAATCTCGTATCTCTCGCCAGGTTCAAAGCCTTCGCGGCTTCTCCGCACATTCGTTCGGCATTATTGACGCCCTTTACGCCCGTACACGCATTCGCGCAGCCTGAATTGACCACCACCGCCCGAATCTCGGCGTTCT
>DATEBC010000147.1:0-5924 GCA_035288065.1 Sedimentisphaerales bacterium
GAAGTAACCGCAATTACAAACAGCAGCATCGTCGCGCCCGCGACGGCGATGTACAGCAGCCGAATCGGCATCTCGTCCCGAGAAAGCGCCGTCTTCGTCTTAGCCGCAGACTGCATGCTCCGCACCGCGCTGACAATAAGAGGCAGCGCCAACACGATACCCGCCAGCGCGCCTCCAATCAGCATCCCGATCCCGACGGGCTGGAACAACACGTCCCTGAGATACTTTGGCATCGTTTTTCCAATCGCCGCCAGGCCCTCCGCCGTTGGAAGCTGGTTCATCCCCGCCAAGACCGGCGCCAGAATCCAGTAGCAGGCAAACCCCCCGATCACAAATGAGATGCCGCCCTTGCCTGAGATAAAGCCCACCCCCACCGTCATCAAGGAAACGTACCACACCCCGTTCATATACTCCGGCATACCGAGCCTTGCCCCCAGATTCCAATACTCAAATCCCTTCACCTGGCTTGCAACATGAATGCCTCCGCTCAGCGCTATGCCGCAGAGCAGAAGCAGCGCCTTGTGCACGCCCGCGCCCGGCGATTTGAGAATCGTGGCAACCGCCACGCCCCCGGGAAACGTCAGCCGCTCGAAGTCGATCATCTGCTTGCGAAGCGGTATGATAAATGCTACGCCGAGAATGCCGCCCGCGATGCACGAGAAAACCATCAAAACGCTGCTGAAGCCGGTCTGCCCCAATATGAACAGCGCCGGAACCGTGAACATCATACCGGCCGACGCCGCGTTCACCGCGCTGGCGATGGTCTGGTTTATATTGTTCTCCACAATGCTGCTTCGGCCAAGAAGCCCCCGCAGAATGCCGAAGCCCAGGATTGCCGCCACCTCCGACCCTTCGATGGAAAAGCCGAGAATCAGGCACGCATACCCGATGCTCACCGTGATCAGTATGCCCAGCCCGTAACCCGCCAGGACCGAAGTCCACGTCAGCTCCGGATAAGGTCCTCTGCGTATAGGCCTGCCTTGCGAGTCAAACTCTGCCACTTTTCAGCGCTCCCTAAAAAATCGCAACGCCCGAAACAAACAGGCCTTACGACAAATATCAATCCTTCCGCAAAATCGTATAAAACCCCAACCCAAAACGCAACACTTTTCCCCCGTGTTGCGGGCGTCCCGCCCGCGCGTATCGAGGGAATCTTGCCCTCGCTTTTCAGGCACATACACCATCTAACGGCCATCCTGCCCGCGTAATTATCCCCCGTACTCCCATTCTCCCAACGGATAGCAATCCCCGCACCGCTTTCCTCATTCCTGCCATCGCACGGCCGGGTGGCATCCTCCCCCAAGGGGAGAATGGCCCAAAGCCCTCCGTCATGCCGAGCGCAGCCGAGGCATCTATTCAAACTACCCCGCAAAGCGGACTCAAAAAATAATCAATAATCAATCATAAATAATCAATTACTCCCCCTTTTCCAATAGCTTCGACGAACCGCCATAGGGCCTGATATAACTACGTAGGCCATCATGACTACAAGCGTCACGGCTGCAAACCACGATGCCCACGCGGCGGACGGAACGTGAGCCGTCTTTATTATGACCGTCCCGATGGCAAATGCCTGCAAAACCCCCTTGAGCTTACCCGTAGCCACTGCAGGGAAGGCCACGCCGCGAGCTTCGGTGATGTGGCGCAACAAAGTAACGTAACCCTCTCGAAGGACCAGTAGCCCCGCCACCGACCAGTGAATCGCAGCCAGCGTACCTCGCCCGAAACCAAACAGCCTCGGCTCGCCGATTATCGCAAAACATACGAACGTCCCGCAGACCAGGATCTTGTCGGCCAGCGGATCCGTTATTCGACCCAGCTTGCTTGAGGCCTTTAATCTTCGAGCCAACTTGCCATCGACTATATCCGTTACCTCAGTAACGACAAACAGGACAAACGCGATATCGAGAAACAACGGCCGGTTCGCAACATAAGGCGAGTAAAGAATCATCCCCAAAAAGACAAACGTCAAACCAAACCGCGCGAACGTCAGAATGTTCGGTATGAGTTTCAGCATAGCCAAAATCCCCGCACTCTTAAATCGTCATACGAACACTATTATAAACCTCCTGCGCCCCCGAAATCAAGCCCATTATCTCGCCGGTGTTCTCGTTGACGCTTCTACAACTCCTTCACGCAGGCCTTCTTATGGGCTCGTTCAATAACAATAACAAAGGCGGCTGAGCCGAAAATCTCCCGCTCCCTGCCTGCTGCAATCATCAACTGTCAGTCAGTTTTGCCTCGGCAGGCAGGGTAGCGCGAATAGTCGCTTTTAGTTTCTCAGCGGCTTCTTCTTTCTTCTCCGCATCCCAGGTGATCGTCAAATGGTGGTTTGTATCGAAGTGGGTTTTTAAGTTTTCGAATTTTGCCTCATTGCAGGTGTAGACTACCGGTTTTCCGAGACCTTCAGCGTAGCCAGCTTCCCAGTATGCACCTTGATTCTCGTGAGTGAGATCAGCTATGAGGAAACGAGATGTTTGTATTTCAACACGGAGCCTATCGTCCAATAGACCGGCTTCCGGAATGTCGTCGAGCCGAACAAGGCTAAAGCCTGTTTGATTCACCGCCGGCTTGAATACTTCCTCGACGATTTTGTCCAGTTGTTCGTCGCCAAACTGCATTGCCATAAATGCCTTGCGGCTATCACTAACGCTACGTTTGAGTTCATCATAGTATTCCCAGCCTTCGAATGATAGCGTGACTTCCATCAGAACAGCATCACCGCCCCCAACTGCTGTTTTATGCTCGATTAGGCCTTCCTCTTTCAAGTGGCCGAAAACGAAATAGAATTCATCCCGGTTAATCGATCCGATAATCGCTTCGATGCTACCTGCGCGCACGGGAATGTAATTCTTCCCCCACTTAATATTATCTCCTACCCAACGCACAAATTTCTTCGCCTGCTCAGCCGGCTTCGGAGGTTCTTGTTTAAGTATGTTCTCAACTAACTCGTTATCCAAGAGGACCATCTTAAACGCGCCATGTGGTCTGACTGTCCTGGCCTCTGCTTCGTACTTTGTACGAATCCAATGGCTAAGCACAGCGATTTTACGATCGTCTTTCTTCAATATTTCCGGCAGCAAACGGCTGAAAGTCGTATTGGTTGAATACTCTCCACATCGTATGCAGGAGAAAAGAAACATCGAAGTTCCGTGGTCATCATATCCGTGCGGTTCCTTCACATCCGAATTGCATACAGGACATTTATCACTCATGTCTAATCTCCTATTTCGATCCTGATACACATCGCTATCGTTTGTTTCCATTTCATAGTGATTGCTCCGGAAAGCTGTGCTTAGTGGAATTGCCCTTATCCCAGGTCGCGAATGTGGTTACTGCATTTTCAAATCTGAGAGGAAGTCCCATGACACCCCGACTTTCTGTTCTATCAGCTCCCTGTCTGGCTCGTCGTCGGGCCGCGTAGCGTTAAAACCCACAATTGGCCTACTGTTTCGAGGTTGTGTTTTCAAGGTGCACACAGAGAGATATTTATCTCCTCCTGCCTGGTGAACAAGAACGCACAGGAAATACGTCTCATCTCTGGGATAGCCCGGCTGCGTGAAATACCAATTTACCTTCTCTTTGAGCAGGCGACTGATTACGTCAACTACCTCGTCCTTCGTCAAATATGCCATTTTTTTCTCTTGTTCCTATCCAAACACGGTTTATTCAAGCATCACAGCACCATCTTAACAATAGCCCGCTTGAGTTCAAGTGAAAGCTCCGCCATTGCTCCGCAGTTCGTTTTGTTCCGTCGAAACTCTTTTCCTTCACCTGCCCCGCATCGAACGCATTATCTATCATCAGCGCCATTATCGAATCCGGCGTATCGTTGGGAGTAACCTCATAGCGCACCCATCCGCACTTCAAGTCCTAATGATTCTCCGCAACCACTCCTATTTTATCGACAAGCCACGTCTTCCCCATCCCCCGATTCCCAACCACAACCACCGCCTGCCCCTCAGCCTCGGCCAGAACCTCCCCGAACCGCGCCAACTCACCCTTCCGGCCAACAAATATCCGCTCGCTACCCATTTTCCCCAATCCTTCACTTCTCGCCACTATCGCGCCGGCCCGTCATCCCTCGCCGACGAACATCCATCCAACCAAACCCAAACTTGTCGCGGCGCAGCCCCGAGCGAACCCGGATTCATCCACCAGACTACAAAAATCCCCTTCCCCAGTCAAATAATCAATACTCAATAATCAATGCAAAGCCCCCCCTTCCCAGTCAACTCCGATCTCTCCTGCTAAAACAGTGTTAATCGGTGTCAATCCGTGTCCAAGAACACAAATTCACTTGACATCAAACCTATGATATGATATAATATTCACCAAACTAACAATGGATGCTTGATATGGAAGACAGAACACCAATCCAACCCCAAAATTTATCCCGTGAGATGGGTTCTTGCCTGCCTATAAGCCAGCTATCTCACCGGGACTGCCCCACAGCGCCGACCCTGCCTATCCAGCCCACCTTGCCACTTGTACTCTTTTCTCCAGTCCTCCGTCTTCCGTCGTCCGCCTGCCCCGGCGTAGCCTTGTGCGAAGCCGGGTGTCTTCGTGGCTATCACTCAATTATGCAAAACAAACCCAATTCTCTCAAGCTCAAAAACAACCCAACCTTTTGCTGCACAAAGAGTTATGAAGATAACGCGCCCCACTCCGCCCAAAAAAACAAACCCAAACAAACCCAATCCCTTCGCCAATCGTCCCTCATCTCTCATCCGTCGTCCGCCTTCTGTCTTCCGCTCTTCCTTCGCGCAAATTCGTGGAAATTCGTGGTTAATCCTTTTCCTCCGTGTCTTAGTGTCTTTGTGGCTAAGCCTTCTTTGCTTTCTTTTCGTCGAGGTACTTATTTATTGCTGCGGCGGCGATTCTGCCCTGACCCATTGCGAGGATTACTGTTGCGGCTCCGAGGACTATGTCTCCGCCGGCATAGACGGCTTCCATCGAGGTCTTACAGTTTTCATCGACGATGATATTGCCCCACTTATTGAATTCGAGGCCGGGGGTCGTCTGGCGGATCAGCGGGTTCGCCACGTTGCCGATTGCGATAATTACAGTATCCACGTCGAGCGTGAATTCCGAGCCTTTTATAGGAACGGGCCTTCTTCGGCCTGAATCGTCCGGCTCGCCGAGCTCGTATTTCAGACATTCGATTGCCGTAACCCTGCTGTTTTCGTCGCCGATTACCCGCTTGGGGCTTTGGAGGACGTGAAACTCGATGCCCTCCTGTTTTGCATGATGGACCTCCTCGATTCTTGCGGGCATCTCCTTTTCGCTTCTTCGATAGACTAAATAGACCTTTTCCGCCCCGAGCCTGACCGCCGTTCTGGCCGAGTCCATCGCAACGTTGCCTCCGCCCACTACGGCGACCCTTTTTGAGACGACAATTGGGGTATCTGCGCCTTTGCCGAAGTCGTAGGCCCTCATAAGATTGGCGCGGGTGAGGTATTCGTTGGCGCTGAAAACTCCGACGAGCGACTCGCCCTCGATGCCCATAAAGCGAGGCAGGCCGGCGCCGACGCCGATATACACGGCGTCGAACCCGTCATCTTTCATCAATTGCTCGATAGTTCTTGTCCTGCCGACGACGAAGTTGCAGACGATTTCGACTCCCATTTTCGTGAGGGTGTCGATCTCTTCCTGGACGATGACCTTGGGCAGCCTGAACTCCGGGATTCCATAGACCATAACTCCGCCGGTCTTGTGGAACGCCTCAAAGACGGTAACATCATGCCCCGCCCTCCTGGTATCCGCGGCGACGACGATCCCGCCCGGTCCTGAGCCGATTACGGCCACTTTCATCCCCGTTGCCGGCGCAACGGCGGGTATAGCATCGCAGTTTCTTCCGAGGTCCGCGACGTATCTTTCGAGCCGGCCTATCGAGACGGCTTTGGTCGGGTCCTTGAATTTCA
>DATEBC010000148.1:0-3558 GCA_035288065.1 Sedimentisphaerales bacterium
CCGGCGTAATGACGCTCTCAACCTCCGGCGCACTGTCCGCATCGCCGCCTGCGGCCTCTTCTTTGACCACAGAGGCCGCCTCCGTCACTCCTGAAACAATAGTCTCGCCGGCAGCCGCTTCTTTGTCGCCCGGCTGCCCAGGCCCCGGCGCACCGCCGCCCCCGAGGGCAATAGCCGCCATCGAGGCCAACACAAGCGCCCATACAAAAAACCCTTTTGCCGTTCTGATTCCGCTAATTGAAATTCTTTCTTCGTTCATGATACTGCTCCTATAACACTGATCCCATTATGCGTACTACCGTGCAATGAGATACACATTACTACTGCTACTCTGCGAAGTGCGCTACGTAGCACGAGTCAGCTTTCTCCTTCAGCCGTTTCAACCAGTTTCAATACAATCTCTGCATCTCTACATCTAATCAATACTGAGCTTTCTCGGATCTCAACAACTTCACATTCATACATCTTGGCCCCGTCTGTTACAGCCAGCTTCTCGCCGACCGACACAAGTCTGTCGTTGATGAATGCCTGCGGATTCCGCCCCATCCCTATCGCCTCAAGCTTCAAGCACCGTCTGACAACGGCCTCTGCCTCTTTGCTGTCATCCACCGGGGCAACATTCACATCTTCGATATCAACCGTATAATATTCTTGTCCATCTGGTTTGAAGTCCTCCCAGTTGACCGATGCAAAAAAGTCCCTGCTTATCACATCATCCCGACCGGGCACTATCGGCGGATCAACATAAGTTATTTTCATCGCCTCTCTTACCTGCTCATCCACGTCCGTTTGTTCAATCATGGCAGCCGCTTGAACACTCTGCGGCCCCTGTCTGGTGAGCACTCTCACCCACATAACCCCCATAACCGCAATCAAACACAGTGCTATCCCAACCTTCTTCCTTTCAGCAGCCAGTTGACCAAGAATGCCGTTGATGCCGTTCTTATTGTTTTTAGTTTGTTCTTTCATATCTCTTGCCTCTGCTATGATTAAGCCGGTTAAGCCGTGGCCTAGCCACATGGCATAGCCATAAAGTCCGGGCCTGTATTTGTCTATCCCTCAACTACCCTCGTGCTGCGTAGCGTACTTCGCAGAGCAGCAGCTGTCTGGTAATAGATTACAGCCCTTGTTTCCAGTCTCACTTCACCACTGAAATCAGCATCGTTGCTGAGCTTTATTTGTTCAATGCGAACAAGCCTCTCCAGACTCTGCAATCCTTTGAAAAACTCGAACATCTCCGCCAGATTCCCCCTGCACTGTATGTCAACGGGGATGCAGTTCAATTCGCCGCTCTTAACCTCGCCCCCCGGTGTAACCACCTGCTCTTTAAGATTATGCTCATTCATCAGGTCGGTGATTCTCCCCAGAAACGCGCCAAGCTCTCTTTCCAGCGGTATCTTGGCCTCATAATCGCCTATCGACTCGCTCAGATCACGGGCCTGCTCTTCAAGCACCGGAAGGAGCCGATCTTGCGTCGCCTCCTCGTTGACCGCTTTGCGCTCTGCCGCCTTTGTCAGCTTCACGGTCGCCATTCTTTCACGCAAAGGCAGATACCGAAACAGCACAAATCCGCCAACCATCAACACGGCTGCGCCAAATAACACGATTTGTCGTCTTTCTCGAAACAGCATCTTCAAAATTACCCGCTTACTCTTGGCGGTAGTTCGCCAAATAGCAACTTATCTCAAATTCACTGGCCTCTATATCCGCCGCCGCTTTGCCGCCGCCGCTCTCAACGTCGGAAGACCGCCGCGCCGACGCGCCGACGGGCCTTATCGCCGTGTTGCGAGAGTACGAAGGAACAACGTTGAAAAAGTACGGCGAGTCCTCCAACCGGCATATCAACGTCGCAACGTCGCTGGATTCAGGCGCGACTCCACCTATTACAACCTTGAACCGCACGTCCCCAAGCGGCAGCGCAGCCGCTTCACTGGACTTAATGCGAACCGCTTTAACAAGACCGCCGCCGGACGGCCCATCCGCAAATCTCTCAGCGGTAAGTTCGACCCTGCTCAGCACAGTCGGCCTGGCAATCAGGAAACTCAGCTCTGCCAAGACGCCGGCGACATCTATTCTTGAATCGATATTCTTTATCGTCGCAGCCTGCTTCTGAAGATCGCCAATCCGGCCCTTGAGTTGAGAATAACGCACAGTCGCGCCCTGCGCCGCGGTGTTCCCGCCGGCGAGCCGGGCAATCTCGGCCTCGGCGCGCGAAATCGAACCCGCCGCGAAATAATTCCAAACCATCATTATCGCGAATATACCCCCCAGAACGACGCACTGCATGCGATAGGAAGCGCTCCTGCGTTTGTGGCTCTTATACCATTCTGGAAGAAAATCTATTTCTTTCATACTATCCTCAGGCCTTCGCGCCCACAGAAGTCCGGCTCATATTCTTCAGCCCAAGTCCAACAGCTACCGCCCACTCACAAAGCAAACCACGCCTGTCGCCGGCAAGGTTTACGCCTTCTCCACTGCTTGACAGGTCGAAACCCTTCAATGGCTGCGCTACCTCAATCTCCACCGTCAACTGACGCCGCAATACGTTCAGCAGGATGCTTTCGTATGCTTCGCCTCCTGAGAGAACCGCCCGCTCCACACGCTTGCCTCGGAAAGTCACCGTAAAGTATTTCAGACAAAGCGATACCTCCTTGGCCAGCTCCTCGGCAACTGAGCTTAATGCGTCAACAACAACCTGCCGGGTCGAGGCGTCGAGCCTCTCGTGCTTCGTAGCGGACTTCGCAGAGTAGCACTCTTCCGTATCGCACGATTCTTCTTCACTCGCATCCCCTCTTCCCTCTGCCGAGCCGCGCTCGATACGAAGTCTTTCTCTGACCCTTTCGGCCTCCACGATATTTATCCCCAGCTTCTCTGCAACGCCTTCACTAAATCTGTGCCCCCCGACCGGTATCTGTTTAACGAAACTTATTTCTCCGCCTCGGCCAAAAACCACCGTAGTTGACCGACTGCCAACGTCAACGAAAACAACCGTATTCTCCTTGTCGGCCTCACGCCTCTGCCACCTCTCGAATCCCCGGAACAACGCAAAAGGAACCGTATCTATCGCCACCGGCTCCAGGCCGGCCTCCTCGAGCACGCCGATATGGTCCTTTATCGTCTGGGCATCCACCGCAAACAGTATCAATTCATTCTTCAGCTCATCACCATGATGAACGCTGCCCGCATCCACGTACTCTATTGAATCGGTCTGCGGATCCAATCCGAAACGCTGAACGGTCTCCTTCCTAAGCACCTGCTCGATTTGGTCGGACTCCGTCTCGCCTATGCGAACGCTCGTTATCTTCACTTTATCATTAGGCAGACACGAAACAACGCTTCTGCCCCGGAAGCTGCCTTTTGCCAGCATTTGTTTCACAGCCGATACGACGTCCTGTCTGAAGGCCTCCGGATTATCGTCAACGTTCGCCTTAATGTGCATCTTCTCTGCGGCAAGAACGCTGATCCGGCCGGCGCTGGCTCCAAGTTGAATCATCTTCACCGAATTATGACCTATATCCAAACCTATCGGCCGAATACTTCGAGTTTTCATATTCCAGC
>DATEBC010000149.1:0-4909 GCA_035288065.1 Sedimentisphaerales bacterium
CAAGTGGGCTATTGAGTGTTCGGCGGCGCTGGGTTCGGAAGTTCTTTGCGGGCCGTTCTATCAGCCGTTGGGCGTATTCACCGGTGAGGGCCCGACCGAGAAGGAAAAGCAGCGTGCCGCCGAGGTGCATAAGCGGGTTGCCGACGATGCCGCCGCTGCGAACGTTGCCCTGGGTATCGAGTTTCTTAATCGGTTCGAGTGCTATTTCCTCAATACGATGGCCGATGCAGCCGACTACGTCAAACGCGTTAATCATCCGAACGTGGGCGTTCTGTACGACACGTTCCACGCGAATATCGAGGAGCAGGACCCAGTCGGGGCGATCGTCAGGCATATCGACGTCATCAACCATGTCCACATCAGCGAGAACGACCGCGGCACGCCTGGCAAAGGTCATATCGACTGGCCCGGGACGTTCAAGGCCCTTCGCTCGGGCGGGTATGACGGTTGGCTCGTCATCGAAGCCTTCGGGCGCGCGCTGCCGGCCCTGGCCGCGGCGACTCGTGTGTGGCGGGATTTCTTCCCCAGCCGAGAGTCCGTATATACCGAAGGCGTTAAGTTTATCAGGAATCGGTGGAAAGCAGCGCGCTGATTCGGCTTGGCGATTCTGTTGTGTGATTTTTTGTTTTGCAGGTTTGGCGAATCAGGTCCTTTTTGTGAAGGAGGAATACCATGCGTACTGTTTATATGAAACTTGTTTTGATTGCATTGATTGTTGTCGGCGTTGGGGCCGGTTCGGCTGTTGCGGCGGATGGCGGGTTTAAGCCTATCTTTGATGGCAAGACTCTCGACGGCTGGAAGGCGTCCGAGATGAGCCATTGGTCCGTCGTTGACGGAGTGATTGTGGGGCTGACCACGGCGGATAATCCCGCCAAAGGCAATCAGTTCCTGGTCTGGCAATTGGGCGAATTGGATGATTTCGATCTTAAGCTCAAATATCGCATCAGCGGGTCGGATTCAGCCAACTCCGGCATCCAGATTCGCAGCCAGGTTCCCGATGATGGTCACGTCGGCGGTTATCAGGCGGATATCGATATGGCCGGCAGCTACGCCGGGGCGCTCTACGACGAGCGAGGCCGAGGGATGCTCGCCGAGCGCGGGCAGAAGACGACTATCGCCGCCGACGGCAAAAAAAGTTCCGTTTCGATCGGCGACGCCCAGGCCCTGATGAGCATCGTCAAGAAGGGCGACTGGAATGAGTATGAGATAATCGCGCAGGGTAATCACATAACCTTGAAGATAAACGGCAAGGTTACTGCGGAGGTGATTGACGACGATGCGAAGGACCGGGAATTTGCCGGCGTATTGGCGCTGCAGCTTCACGCCGGTCCGCCTATGAAGATTGAGTTCAAGGATATTGAGCTAAAGAGGTTGAAAATGACGGGCAAGAAGAAGATTGTCCTTGTGGCCGGGCCTAAGAGTCACGGCTATAACGCTCATGAGCATAAGGCCGGGGATATACTTTTGGCCAAATGGCTCAACGAGAATGTGCCGGGCATTTTTGCGGCCACTTATGACAACGGGTGGCCCAAAGACCCGACGGCCTTCGACAACGCCGATGCGGTCAGCATCTTTTGTGACGGCGGGGACGGCCACGTGGCGATGCCGCATCTCGACGAAATGGATGCGATGGCGAAGAAGGGCGTGGGTATTGCATGCCTGCACTACGGGGTCGAGATTCCCAAGGGCAGGCCCGGCGATTCCATGCTCAATTGGACAGGCGGATACTTCGAGACTTTCTGGTCGGTGAATCCGCACTGGAAGGCCGAATTCAAGGAATTCCCAAAGCACCCGATTACGCGGGGCGTCAAGCCGTTTGCGATTGACGACGAGTGGTATTACCACATGCGTTTCGCCGAGGATATGAAGGGGGTGACTCCGGTTCTGACGGCTACCCCTCCGGACAGCACGCGGCGCGAAGGCAATGATGCCCACGGCGCCAACCCGACGGTGTATGCCCGCAAGGGGATGCCCGAGCACGTTGCATGGGCGTATGAGCGCCCTGGCGGCGGACGCGGGTTCGGGTTCACCGGCGCACATTGGCACCATAACTGGGCGCACAATGATTTTCGCAAGCTCGTGCTCAATGCGCTGGTCTGGATTACGGGACTTGAAGTGCCTGAAAACGGCGTGGAATCCAAAGTCCCCACTATCGAGGAGCTTGAGGCCAACCAGGATTATCCCAGGCCCAATGACTGGAATCCGGAGAGTATTAAGAAGCAGATTGAAGAGTGGAACGGCTAAGGCGTTTTGCGATTATTAGCTTAGGCGTGTGCAACAAGTTGCACACCCTACCTCTTTTGGGCAGCCACAAAGGCAAGTAAGGCGCAAAGAAATATTATTGTTGGAAATGGTCTGCGGTGCACACCGGGCGAATCTGTTGTGGACTTTTGATAAGGAGTTAGGACTATGCACGCTTCGAGGATTAAGAATTTGGGTTTGCTGGTTTGTCTGGGCTTTATGTTTGTTTGCTGCATTTCGGCGCAGGGGGCTTTTGCAGCGGAGTATCGGCGGATCAGCGTTGCGGACTATGTCGATAAGATGAAGGGGGGGTGGATCGGCCAGATGGCGGGCGTCGGCTGGGGAGGGCCGACGGAGTTTCGATGGAAGGGCGAAATCATTCCGGAAGATAAGATACCGCAGTGGAAGCCTGAGATGATCAATCAGTTCGGCCAGGACGATATCTACGTCGAGATGACGTTTCTCCGGTCGCTGGAGCTATATGGGATGGAGGTATCGATTCGTCAGGCGGGCATTGATTTTGCGAACAGCGGCTATCCTCTCTGGCACGCCAACAACGCCGGCCGAAGCCTCTTGCGAAGCGGGATTGCCCCGCCCGATTCGGGCCATCCGGAGTTTAACAAGCATGCCGACGATATCGATTACCAGATCGAGGCCGATTACGCAGGGCTTATCGCACCGGGGCTGCCCAACGTGGCTATCGAGCTGGGCGAGAAGTTCGGCCGGCTGATGAACTACGGCGACGGCCTCTACGGCGGCCAGTTCGTCGGCGGGATGTACGCAGAGGCGTTCTTCGAGAATGATATTGTAAAGATTGTGCAGGCCGGGCTAAAGTGCATCCCTAAGCGCAGCCAGTACTACGAGTGCATTGCCGACGTGCTCAAGTGGCATCGGCGGAATCCCGACGACTGGGAAAAGACCTGGGGTCTTATCGAAGAGAAATACCAGGATAACCACGCTTATCGCCGGTTCTCGTGCGGCGGGCCTGAGAGCGACTTTAATATCGACGCCAAGATCAACGGCGCCTACATCGTGATGGGGCTGCTCTACGGCGAGGGCGACCCGGATAAGACGATTATCATATCGACGCGCTGCGGGCAGGACTCGGACTGCAATCCGTCGAACTCGGGCGGGGTGTTATTCACGACCATCGGCTTTGAAAAGCTGCCTGATAAATTCAAATCCGCCCTTAATCCCGAAGGCAAGTTCAGCCATACGCCATACAACTTCCCGATGTTGATCGAGGTGAACAAGAAGCTGGTTCGCCAGGCGGTCGAGCGGGCGGGCGGCAGAATTGAGAAATCCAACGGCGAAGAGGTCTTTGTTATTCCCGTTGAAGAGCCGAAGCCTTCCAAGCTCGAGCAGTGCTGGGAGCCGGGGCCTGTCGCTAACAGCCGATTCACCGAGCAAGAGATGACGCAGATTACTGCCGTGGCCGGGAGGGACATGGCCGAGGCGGCGGAGAAATTCGGCGGCGGATGGAAGATCGCCAAGTGCGGCGACGATATGAATCCCGGCTTTTACGAGGATGTGCACGGCAGGAAGAACGTGCTGATGACGCACCCTTTGAATCAGACGGTTGGATGCGTGCTGTCGAAAGAAGTTGAGATTCCAGCGGGCAAAAAGACGAAACTCTCGCTAATAGTGGGTCATCATCCTGAGGGCGACTGGACTCTGATTGTCAAGGCGGACGGCAAAGAGCTGTTCAAGACGCCCGTCGGCAAAGAGACGGCCACAGAGTTGTGGACCAATGTGGAGGTGGATTTGTCGCAATATGCCGGCAAGAAGACCAAGCTCGAGCTTGTCAACGAGGCAAGCGAGTGGAAGTTTGAGGCCGGCTATTGGGCGAAGATTGAACTGGTTAGCCAGTAACGCTTGGTTGAATATAGAAGGGTGCGACCACGTGGGGGCGCCCGTACGGCGTCAATTCTGAGAGAATGCGCATCCCGGCCAACGGAGGTTAATCGGGGGGGTGGTGGCATGTTGCAGAGAATCAGTCGTTGGCGGTTTGGGGGACTATTGGCTCCCAGCGGACTTTTGCGGCGCCGAGGACCGTGCCTGTGGCGTACGCCAGATCGACCAGGGCGATTTGATACTCGGCCAGCGCGCGGATTTCCGTGCTTTGCGCGTCGGCGAAGGTTGTCTGCGCCTGCAGGACGTCGGTAGTTGTGCGTGTGCCGATCTCATATTGGCGTTTTTCGGCTTCGTAGAGTCTGCCGTCGAGGATGGTTCTCTGTCTGCCCGCGAGGACCCGCTGCCAGTTTGCTTCAAGCTGGTCGATTGCGTTTAGGACCTCCAGCTCGATAGATGCTGCGCGGGATTCTCGCGTTGCGAGGCGTTGGCGTCGCTGGTAGAAGGCCTGGTTCAGCCGGCTTTCGGCGGCCTGGTTGCCGAGGGGGACGAGCAATTGCAGACCGAAGCGATGGTCCTCGAAACGATTGTTCCGGAGCAGGTCGTAGGAGTCGGCGCGCGTGCCTCCGAGGCCGCTGACGTTATACGTGTAGTCCAAAGTGACTAACGGCAGGGCCTGGTTCTTCATGTAATCGACGGTGCTTATGTCCTGGGCGATTTGCAACTCCAATTCGAGCATCTCCATTCGGCTCTCCAGCGCCGTCTTTACTAGCCAATCGTTCTTCAGCTCGTAACGGATCGGGTCCGGCTCGGTGGC
>DATEBC010000150.1:0-7191 GCA_035288065.1 Sedimentisphaerales bacterium
ATGTTCTTCGAGGGCGAGCGAATCTGGCCGGTCCGCCAGATGATCTTAGCGGCGGACGACTATGCCGCCATGCTTCGGGCGCTGGCAAAGGCCGAGGATGGCAAGGCTAAAAAGGCTGTTGAAAACGAGTATGCCACGGCGAAAAAGCAGTTCGAGGGTGCGCTCAAGCAGTTGCTGCCTTATCAGCGAAGTGACTTTGAGGGGATTTTCGCTGCTATGGATGGGCTGCCGGTGACGATTCGCCTGTTGGACCCGCCCCTGCATGAGTTCCTGCCGCAGGATGAGGCCAGCCAGAAGGAAATGGCCAAGAGGCTGGGCGTTAAGCCGGCTGTGGTGCAGGCTAAGGTTTCGCAGCTTCATGAGTTCAATCCGATGCTTGGGCATCGCGGCTGTCGCCTGGCGGTGACTTATCCGGCCATCTACCGGATGCAGACGCGGGCGATTATTGAGGCGGCCCTGAAGGTTCGCAAGGCCGGCAAGAAGGTCCTGGCGGAGATTATGATTCCGTTGATTGGGTCGGTGAAGGAGTTGAAGCTGGTCAAGGACGATGTCATTGATGAGGTCAACGCCGTTTTCGCGGAACAGAAGGCGAAGATTTCTTATATGGTCGGGACGATGATCGAGGTGCCCAGGGCGGCCCTGACGGCCGACGAAGTTGCGACTGAGGCGGAGTTCTTCAGCTTCGGCACGAACGACCTGACGCAGATGACGATGGGATTCTCGCGCGATGACGCGGGCAAATTCCTCGGCGAGTATGTCAATAAGGGGGTCTATCCGACCGACCCGTTCCAGAGCCTCGACCAGACCGGCGTCGGAAAATTAGTCGAGATGGGCACGAAGCTCGGACGAAGCGTTCGCCGGAACCTCAAGGTCGGTATCTGCGGAGAGCACGGCGGAGAGCCTAAGAGTATTGCCTTCTGCCATCGAATAGGAATGAACTACGTCTCCTGCTCGCCGTTCCGAGTGCCGATTGCAAGGTTGGCAGCAGCTCAAGCTGCTGTCAAGTGAAGCGTATCTCGTGAAGCGTGAGCGGCGGTGCCGCCGTAAGGGGCGGGCGTGAAGCGGCGATTGGTGAGTGGTTAATTGGTGATTAGCAAAAGGTGCATCGGTTCTTGCCCGGTGCACCTTTTTTTGTTGCCACAAAGCTCACCGGGAACAATTCCGCCGTCTTGTCTATCCCGACGTTCCTACAAGAGCACCGCAGGCTGGTCGGCGTCTTGTGCTTCCTCGTAGGACATTCTTGTATGATCGGCCATAGTAGCCTCGCGTCGCCCTCGAGTCTCACTGCCCTCCAGAGCAGGCCACTTGTCCTTGGCCTTGTTAGCTATCTGGACGAGCCGCCCGATCACAACCTCAGCCGTGTCGTCGAACGGATCAACGACAAAACCCTTGAGCTCCTCATATAGCTCATCTGAGATCTTTACCGTTCTCATGGCTGCAAACCCTATTTCCTGATGCTGCTAATGCAAATAGACCACACTTCCAGCCCACACTACATAATATACGATTCAATCAGCACCCAAGCCAAACGCGCAAGCCATCTTTGTCCATACGATCCGGATTTTCTTTTGGACTCCGCCTCTTTCCAGCGGCAGGGCCGATAATTAGCCGCCCCGTGCTGCGTAACCTATCGATGTGGCCTTTAGAACCTGAAGAAATCCCCTTCCGAACAAACAGACATCAACGGAGCAGGAGGGATTCGAACCCCCGGTGCCTTTCGGCACAACGGTTTTCAAGACCGTCGCGATTAACCACTCTGCCACTGCTCCAAATCATAGCGCCCCGGCCCATTTTCATCGTCGAGTCAAGGCCGCACTTTGTCTGTAAATGATCGCTTATTCTACCACAGACACCCCAATTTGCAAGCAAATCTTGACATATCCGACCCGCAGTAATACATTCAAGACCGTCGTTTTTCCAACTCATCTTTCGATATGAATAAAGACTCTTATTAAGAGACGGTCATAATGGGACATGGCAGCATATTAGTCGTAAGATTTATGAAACGCGATGCTATGTTTTTCCACCGAGCATGGCCTGTTCCGCTTGTGCATTTGCTGGTTCTGCTCGGCGTGATTTCCGCCGCCTGCGGCGCAGATGCCAATTGTCCGGCCCAGCCTCAGCCGATCAGCGTCAACGGGGTATTCCCCAAGCTCACCGTATTCGCCGAGGGCGTCGGCAGCGATTCGGAGGCCGGAATCGGGGCCCTGATCCCCTGGGCCGACAAGCTCTGGGCCACGGGATATGTCGCCCATATCAAAGGCGCGGGCCTCGGACTCTACGAAATCTCCGACGACATGAAAATGACGCGACACCCCCAGGCCGTAACAGGGACATTCACGAACCGAATGGCCCACTGGCCATCGGGACAAGCATTCATCGGGCCCCACGCCATCGACCCCAACGGCAACGTCCGCACAATACACGACCTGGAGAAATCCCGCCTGACCGCCACCGTAAACCACCTCACAGACCCTGAGAACAAAGTTTACTTCCTCGGAATGGAAGGAGAATTCTGGGAATTGGATGTCCATTCGCTCAAGGCGGAAAAGCTCTTCGATTTGGCAAAGGAGCTGGAAATCCGGCCCGCGAAAGAGCATTTCAAGGCCGCCTACACCGCCGCCGGGCGAGTCGTCGTCGCCAACAATACTTACGACGAAAAAGAATTCCTCGGCCAGAGAGACGCCGGCCGCCTCGCAGAATGGGACGGAAAGAAATGGACAATCATCGAGCGAAATCCGTTCGTAGAGGTCCACGGCAACCCCGGAGGCGATTCGTATGGCGGCAGCACAATCTACGCCACCGGCTGGACAAAATCGAGCGTCGTCTTCCGCGTATTCGCCAAGGGCAAATGGGATAGATACCTGCTGCCCAAAGGCGGCCACTCCTGGGACCACGCATGGAACACCGAATGGATGCGAATCCGCCACGCAGTCACCGAACGCCTCCTGATGGACGCACACGGCATATTCTACGAGCTGCCCGTCCAGGCATACGAAGGCAAAGTATGGGGAATAAAACCGATATGCAGCCATCTCCGCGTCGTCCCCGACTTCTGCCACTGGCGGGGAATGTTCGTCATGGCATCCGACCAGATCGACCACGACCAGGGCCAGCCCCAATCCGGCTTATGGTTCGGCAACATCGATGACCTCTGGAAAATGGGAAAGCCGACAGGATGGGGAGGGCCGTGGCGGCAAACGCCCGTCGAGAAAGCGCAGGTCTGCGACCCATTCCTTATGACGGGATTCGATAAAAAGGTCCTTCACCTCGCACACGATGCCGAGAAAAGCGTAAACTTCGAGATCGAAATAGATTTCCTCGGAAACGGAACATGGATGCCCTACAAGACAATCACCGTCTCAAGCAAGGGATACGAGCACCACGAATTTCCCGACGCATTCAGCGCTCACTGGGTCCGAATCCGAGCCGGCGACGCCTGCAAAGCAACCGCATATTTTATGTACAACTAACAGGCCCCGGCATCTTGCCCTTGCACCGGTTTTGTGATAAAAATATACTTGGTAAGAGCGTATGTGAGAAGTGGCACGGCCATCTCCGCAAGGAGTCCCTGGGACTTGGCCGTGCGTTTCACGAGGTAGCCCGCTCGTAGGAAAAGGACCAATTACAGGGTCAGGATAGTCCTGTGACGTATGGGCAGGCCCCACGGGCCCCTGGCGGGGATGCCCATGCCACGAGAAAACGGCTTCTCACAGACGGACGCTCTAAGACTTTCGATAGCTCCGAATATGGAGGACAACATGCGACGATATAGAATCGTAGTATCAGCATCACTTCTGTTGCTTTTCACATTGCCTTTCTCACAATGGCAAACGGCACGAGCACAGGGCCTGGCCGAATTCGAGAAGCGGCTGACCGAATTCACCCTCGATAACGGCCTGAAGTTCCTCGTCCTCGAACGACACGAAGCCCCCGTCGTCTCCTTCCACACTTATGCCGACGTCGGCGCGGTCGATGAGGTCCACGGAATAACGGGCCTGGCCCATCTCTTCGAGCACATGGCATTCAAGGGGACAAAGACCATCGGCACGAAGGACTACAAGGCCGAAGCAAAAGCAATGGAAAAAATCGACCAGGCATTCCTCGCCCTGAAACTCGAGCGCAGAAAAGGCGACAAGGCCGACAAAGCCCGCCTCGAAGAAATGGCTAGGCAGCTCAAGGCCGCCCAGGAAGAGGCCCAGAAGTTCCTCGTCCACGATGAGTATGATGAGGTCTTTTCCCGCCAGGGCGGCTCCGGATTCAATGCATACACCAGCCAGGACGCAACCCAATACATTGTCAGTCTGCCCTCAAACAAAATCGAGCTTTGGATGCTGATGGAGGCCGACCGCTTCGCCAATCCTGTCCTCCGCGAGTTCTACAAGGAAAAGGACGTCGTAATGGAGGAGAGGAGAATGGGCGTCGAGAGCCAGGCCACCGGACGCCTGGTCGAAGAGTTCATGGCCGTCGCCTACAAGGCCCATCCCTACAGCCACAGTGTCATAGGCCACATGAGCGACCTCGAAACGCTCACCCGCGCCGAGGCCGAGCGGTTCTTCAAAACCTACTATGGGCCCAGCAATCTGACAATTGCTGTCGTCGGCGACGTTGACCCCGACCAGATCGAAAGACTCGCCCATAAGCACTTCGCCCGAATACCCGGCGGCCCAAAGCCCGAACCCGTCGAGACCGTGGAGCCCCCGCAGCTCGGCCCGCGAAGTGTCGTCGTCGAAGACCCCGCCCAGCCCTTCGTCCTGATCGGATACCATAAACCCGCTGCAAATCATACCGACGACGCCGTCTTCGACGCGATAACCGATATTGTCGGGATGGGCCGAACGTCGCGCCTCTATAAGATGCTCGTCAAGGATAAGAAAATCGCCGTCTATGCCTCCGGATTCCAGGGCATGCCCGGCACCAAGTACCCCAACCTCTTTCTCTTCTACGCCGTACCCGCCAGGGACCATACCAACGCCGAATCGCAGCAGGCCATTGACGCCGAGATCGAAAGGCTCAAAACCGAGCTCGTTTCGCCCGATGAGCTGGCTAAGGCCAAGACGCGGGCCCGCGCATCTCTAATACGCCAGCTCGATTCAAATTCAGGCCTCGCCGCACAGCTTGCTTACTACGAAGTCGTAACCGGCGACTGGAGAAATCTCTTTAACCAGCTCGACAAGATCGAGAAAGTCGCCGCGGAAGACATCCGGCGAGTCGCAAAAGAATCCTTCGCAACAAAGAATCGCACCGTCGGCCTGATCGAAACACAGGCGGCGGAATAACCCATACAGGAGCTCGAAATGACCCGTTATAGAATATTCATAGTCAAATGCCTGATTCTTCTGTCCGCCTGTTTCCCCGTCCTCATTTCGGGCTGTTCAAGCAGCCGGACCGCCGACTACAAGAAGCTCAAGTACCCGAAACTGGGCGACATCGTTATGCCCGAGATAAGGCAGGCGACGCTGGAAAACGGCATGAAGCTCTTCTTGGTGGAGGACCGCGAGCTGCCCCTGATAAATGTCTCCGCTATTATCCGCACAGGCTCAATCTACGAACCCGCCGATAAGATCGGCCTGGCGTCGATTACCGGCGAGGTCATACGAACCGGAGGGACCGCCGCAAAAACCGGCGACGAGCTCGATGAAGAGCTCGAAAGAATGGCCGCCTCCGTCGAGACCTCTATCGGCCTCAACTCCGGCTCCGCATCCGTCTCAGTCCTCAAAGAGGATATCGACAAGGGCCTGGCAGTCCTCGCCGACGTCCTGATGAACCCCGCCTTCAGAGAGGACAAAATCCTCCTCGCCAAAATGCAGGCGAAAAGCATGATTGCTCGACGCAACGACAATGTCCGCGAAATAGCCGGACGCGAATTCGACAAGCTCATCTACGGCCCCGATAGCGTCTATGCACGCCAGGAGGAATACGCTACTATTGATAACATTACCCGCGATGACCTGATTGCATTTCATAAGCGTTTTTTCGCCCCGAATAATATCATGCTCGCCGTCTGCGGAGACTTTAATACCGACGAAATGATTAAGAAGATAGACGGCGCATTCCGCGACTGGCGGAAAACTGATCTGAATATCCCCGATACTCCACAAATTGACTACAAGTTCCGCAAGACCGTCAACCAGATTCGCAAGGAAGACGTCAACCAGTCGAATATATATCTCGGCCACGTCGGCGGTCTGATGAGCGACCCGGACTACTTTGCACTTGTTGTGATGAATCGGATTTTAGGCGGCGGATTCACCGGACGCCTCTTCAAGAACGTCCGCTCACGCGAAGGCCTCGCGTACTCCGTCTTCGGAAGCTACTCGGCCAACTACGATTATCCCGGCGAATTCTACGTCGGCTGTATGACTAAATCCGAATCGACCGTCTATGCCATTCGAGCGATGCTCAGAGAAGTGGAGAAAATCAGAGAAAGCGAAGTCACCGACGAAGAGCTCGCCCTCGCCAAGGAGAGCTTCCTCAATTCCTTCGTCTTCAACTTCGATACGAAAGGCGAAATCGTTGGTCGCCGCATGATGTATGAGTACTTCGGCTACCCTGCGGACTTCCTCCAGAAGACCAAAGAAAACGTCGAGAAAGTGACTAAGGCCGATGTCCTCAGGGTCGCCCAAAAGCACTTGAAGCCCGACACGGTCCAGATACTCGTAGTAGGCCGACCCGAAAACTTCGACCAGCCCCTTTCGACCTTCGGAGAAGTGAACGAAATTGACATAACAATCCCCCCGCCCCCAAAATGATCAAGGCTGCTCATAGACCGTCATTGCGAGGCCCGATTCATCGGGCCGTGGCAATCTCATCCCCGCAATACTTGTGAAACAGGAGGCTATCACTGAAATGACAAAGCACAAAATGCCGATGATAATCGCGATTATCCTTTTGTCCGCCGTTGCCGCGCCCGCCGCCCAGCGCGATTACGCCTTTGACGGAAAAATATCGCGAGAAGTCCTGGATAACTATCTCTCGCGATCAATCACCTTCGCCGAGGTCCTAAACGGCGAGGAGGTTGAGAGCCGTCTCCACGGAAACACCGACGACAATGTCCGCATGATGACCAATATCGGCGCCAAGCTCATCGGGCGCGCCATTTATATGTGGGGCGGCGAAAATCGCCTCGACGGCCTGCTCGAACGAGCAAGGCCCATTGTCGAAAGGATACGCGCCGCCGACCCCGACATA
>DATEBC010000151.1:0-2308 GCA_035288065.1 Sedimentisphaerales bacterium
CCGATAAATCGGGACTCGCAATGACAATTGGAACCAAACAACGTGAACAGACGAGAATTCATAAATAGGATCGGGACATCAGCGGCCGCTTTGACATTTGCCAGGTCCGCGTGGCCTCGAGATAATGCCCGCGAGACGGGCCGGCCCAATATCGTTTTCATTATGACCGATCAGCAATCGGCCCAGATGATGAGCTGCACGGGCAATAAATGGCTCAAGACGCCTGCTGTGGACCGGCTGGCTGCATCGGGCATTCGATTCGAGCGGGCTTATGCCTGCAATCCGGTATGCGTACCTAACCGCTTCAGCCTGCAAACCGGCCTGATGCCCAGCGCCATCGGCATGACGCGAAATGAGGACTCCCCGCAATCCAAAGTCACCGACGCGATGATTAGTAATTGCCTGGGCAACCTCTTCAAGAACGCCGGGTACGAGACCGTCTATGGCGGCAAGCTCCACCTGCCCGAGAAGATGAACAACCTGCAAGTTCTTGGATACCGTATGCTGACCAACGACTCGCGCGAGAAGCTGGCCGACCTATGCGTCGAATTCATCAAGGGCGAGCATAGCAGGCCATTTCTCCTGTTTGCATCGTTTATCAATCCGCACGATATCTGCTATATGGCAATTAACGATTTCAATCGCAGTAACGGCGGTTCAGCGATAGATAATATCGACTCCCGCACCTGCGAAGCCGTTCTTGAGACTGCTCGGAAAAATGGGAATGTAGAGGCCTTTGTCGCTGAGCACTGCCCGCCGCTGCCGGAGAATCACGAGATCCCCCGTGACGAACCTGAGTGTATCACAGCCAAATACACGCAGGCCCGCCCGTTTCGTGAGTGGGCGAGGAGAAACTGGACCGAAACGCAATGGCGGCTGCACCGCTGGGCTTATTGCCGTCTGACCGAGATGGTGGACGCCGAGATCGGCAAACTGCTCGACGCCGTGGAGCAGAGCGGTTTGCAGGATAATACCCTTATCGTATTCACCAGCGACCACGGCGATTTGGATTCGGCCCACAAGCTGGAGCACAAGTGCATACTGTACGAAGAAGCCGTCCGCATCCCCTTCATAATGAGCTATAAGAATGTCATCCCCAAAGGGCGAACCGACACGACGCACTTCGTCTCCAACGGCCTCGACCTGCTGCCCACCCTCTGCGATTACGCCAATATCAAGGCCCCTCAAGGACTGCCCGGCCGAAGCCTTCGCCCTCTGGCGGAAGGCAAATCCGTCCCCAACTGGCGGGACCACGTTATCGTCGAGAGCCAGAACGGGCGAATGGTCCGAACCGACCGCTATAAATACTCCCTCTACGACTCCGGCCAAAATCCGGAGCAGCTCACCGACCTCAAGAACGATCCCGGCGAAATGCACAACCTTGCCAACGCCCCCGCCCACGAAGCCACACTGAAAGAACACCGCCGCCTCCTCAAAGAATGGACCAACAAAACCGGCGACGCGATTGGGACAAGATACGTATAATCCCGCAAGGCCGCTGGTCTTACGCCCATTAGGAAAGCTTTTTTTCAAAATCGCCGCTGCCTCATGAGAAAAGCCCATTTGAAGCCCCGCAACCTGTATTTCTCTGGCACTTTCCCCATTCCCAAAACAGGGCTCTGATGCAAAAGAAGTTGTAAGGTTATGTGTTACGGACAATATCTGGGGAAGGTGGAGTTTATCGCATTGAAGCCATCGGCATATTTATAAAGGGCCGGCATCCAAAAAGATGCCAGCCCTATGCCGTTTGGCACCGCCATGGTGCTCGGGTCGCACTCCTGCGTTGCCCTATCTCCCATGACGGCAATCGTATTATACCCTAACATGTCGGAGGCTTAAAGCGATAAACTCTGGCAGTGTCAGGACCAAGACTCTGTTCTAACTACTGATTTTTCTTACAGTTGAACAAAAAACTGAAAGAATTTTCTTGAATATATGGTCAAATGACCATATAATGTAATAACTCAAACTGACCGATTCACCTTGTCATACCTGCGAAAGCAGGTATCCAGTTTGAGTAATAAGTTATTTGGGGTATTGGTTATGAAGGTCTCGGAGTATTGATTATGAAGCCGTTGACTAAGAGGCAGCATGAGGCGCTTGTGTATGTGGAGGATTGTCTGAGGGGCGGCGACCGGCCGACTCAGCGGGAAGTCGCCCGGCACTTCGGGCTTACTCAAAACGCGGGCTTTCAACTGCTAAAGTATCTCAAAAGCAAGGGCTATCTTACGGATTTACGGGGGCATCGCACGCTCAGGCTCTCCCAGGAATATATGGAACGAAAAGGGCTTATCCCGGGCATCCCCCT
>DATEBC010000152.1:0-7802 GCA_035288065.1 Sedimentisphaerales bacterium
GGAAGCATTGAGTGGGCCTAATCCGGCGCAATTGGTGGGTGAAGGCGTTCTGCAGGCCGGTGAAGCCGCAGATTGCCGAGGGCGAATCGGGGCCGGCCGGGGTCCTGCCGCGGAATTCGTTGATTCGGCAGTCGGGGAATCCGAGCCAGACGATGTTCTCGTTAGGCACGCCGAGGCTCTGGTAACATTCATAGCTCTCGGCCCGCCTGATCTCGGCAATGGTCTCCTTTTCTTCGAGGCTGCAGTAGCCCATGCTGCCGTCGGTGACGATCAGTATGTGCACGGGCACGTTCTCTCGCTTGGCCAGTTGGATGAGCAGGCCGGCTCCCAAGACCGCGTCGTCGTCGTGCGGGCTGACCATCAGGAAGCGTTCTTTCTCGCCATGCCAATGCCGCGAGACATCGGCCAAGTGGGCGCCCGCGCGCCGTTCGTTTCCTACTAATCTTACGAATTCGATTTTTTCTTCCTGCATTTGCTTAAGCTCACAATTAGTGTTAGTCGAAGTGGCGCGAAATATCACGGCTTACGCGCTGGATTCCGGGTCAAGCCCGGAATGACAAGGCCCAGAAGTCTGACTAATTCATTTGGCGCGGTTAATTTGTCAGGCCTGCGATTGCCGCTCCTATTAAGGTTGCGTTTTCGACGTTCATTATCTCGAAGTATATGCCTTTGCGGTTCTCGAGATAGTCCTTGAGATAGTACTCGACTCGCTGTTTGAGGTATCTTAAGTGGTAGAAGGTTGTTCCTTCTGCGACGATGCATACGGGATGGGCGGGGTCTCGGCCCCGGTCGCTTTTGATTGCCGCGGAGGAGAGCTTGATGGCCGCTAACTTGGCGGCGCGTTCGATCAGCCGGTCGATCAGACGGCACGCCGTCAGGATGTCGTCTCCGCTTGCGCTTTCCAGGGCCGACGAAAATGGGCCTTCGCGGCCTTCGGGGAATGAGATCAGCTCGTTGATGTCTTTTGTGGTGACATTTTTGACGTTCTTGATTTTTTCTGCGAAGTTTTTGGAGAAGAGGGCTTTATCAGCGGCTGCCTTGAGCGTCCAGAGACTCAGCGGGCCGAGATAGGCGCCGGAAACCATTTTTTCAAATGTGTACATGCCCGGATTGAGGGATGATTTATCGAAGTCCTTGTCTATTTTGCCCTGCGGGGCCTTGCCGAATCCGCCTGATTCGACATTGACTATCTGGCTCTTGGCGGGGTCCAGGTCTTGTGTCTTGGTTATGTTTTTGTTTCGCTCGACGTAGCAGCAGTTCGTCCCGGTTCCGAGGATAAAGCCGATGTACGTGTCGAACGACCTGCCTGCGGCGCTGGCCCTGCCGGCCAGCAGAGTGGTGACCGTATCATTGAGCAGGACAATTCGCTTCTTATCCCTCTGCCCGGAGGCGGTGATAGCGATATTGAGATTCTCTCCGATCACCTGTCCGGCGACCTCGTCGGCCTTTATTTCCTTGGAGAAATACAAGACCCTTCCGTCTTTGTTGGGGAAGATTTCAATCGGGTATGAGAAGCAAAAGCCGATATTGGCGCTTTTGTCGATGACTTCATCCAGATACCCGGCCATGGTCTTGAAGAAATGTTGTTTGCTTACCTGCTCTTTTATTCCTGGCATGGGGAATAGTCTGAGGCTCTCGATCTTCGGTTTGCCGTCCTTGTTAAATGACACCAGGGCGGTTCTGAAGTTGGTTCCTCCGGCGTCCATCACGATGACGGGTTTGTTGAGAGGGATTTTTTGCTCGGTTTCAATGTAGGTCGGCAGCATGGCAAGGGAGCTGTTCTTCCCGGCCAGGCCCATCTCCATTTCCTTGAGGAAGATTCCGCAGGTCTCTTCGATGTCAATATCAGCCGGGTTCATCTTGTTGGCGGCAAGGAACGCTTTGACTTTGTCCTTTATCTTTTCCACGAGTTCACCTCCGATATGTTCCTGCAATTTTACGAAGCCTTTTTGTGTAAATTCCTGCAATCTCAATCCGGATAGCCGTCTGGGTATTCGTTGTGCCATTTCCAGGCGCTTTGGACCATGTCTTCGAGTCGCGGCTTTTGGGGCTGCCAGGCGAGTTCTTTCTTTGCTTTTGTGGCGTCGGAGGTGAGGATGGGCGGGTCGCCGGGGCGTCTTTCCGCTTCGACTGCCTTGAAATCCCTGCCTGATACTCTCCGGACGGTTTCGATGACTTGCCTGACGGAGTATCCGTTACCGTTGCCCAGGTTGTAAATCAATTCCGGGCCTGTTCGCAGCTTATCGAGGGCCAGCAGGTGCGCCCTGCACAGGTCGTCGATGTGGATGTAGTCGCGGATGCACGTCCCGTCCGGGGTATCGTAATCGGTTCCGAAGATGGTTATCTCACTGCGTTTTCCCATTGCGGCCTGGATTATCAGGGGGATCAGGTGCGATTCGGGGCGATGGTCCTCGCCGAGCTGGGCATTGCTGCCGGCGCCGCACGTGTTGAAGTATCTCAGCGCGGCATATCGCAGCTTGCCGGTCCGGCTTTGATAGTGACACATCCTCTCGACGGCCCACTTGGTCTGGCCGTAGGGATTAATCGGCTCTTTGGGACATTCTTCGCTAACCGGTATTTCTTGCGGCGTGCCATAGACGGCTGCGGTGCTGCTGAAGACGAATTTTTCGACGCCGGCGGCCTCCATCGCTTCGAGCAGATTATGGGTGTTGCACAGATTGTTGCGATAGTATTTCAGAGGGGCCTGCACCGATTCGCCGACCTCGATAAAGGCTGCAAAGTGCATCACTGCCTCGATCCGGCGGTCTCTCAAGGTTCCAACAAGCCGGTCGAAATCGGCTAAATCCCCTTCAATCAGCTCGGCATCTCTAACCGCGGCTCGATGCCCCTTGCTGAGATTGTCGAAGACGATGGGGTGGCGCCCCTTCTCGGCCAGCAGGGCCGTCATATTGCTGCCGATGTATCCCGCACCGCCGCAGACGAGCACTCTCATATCTGTTCTTTTCCCCCAACGTCTGAGACTTGCCGCTCGATTCGCTCCAGGATATTCTCTGCAAGGCGGGCGTCGTTGCCCAGATCGATCCAGGCGATGCCCGCCTGCTGTTCGGGGTTGAGCCTGATTCTCTGAAGGGAAGCGCTGCTCTCTGAGAACATCGCATAAGCCCGCGAGCTGCTGCTGACTTCCATTTCGGGCAGATTGAGCCGCTGCGTGCTCACCCGGCATGTTATGCAGGCGCCATCTTTCTCGTTGATCTGCAGTTCGACCGTTCGCCGAATACTATGGAGGTTGGCCTCGGTCTTGTTGAAGCTCCCGACGCTATCTTTTCTCCAGGGCTCGAAGAATTGTGCGCCGGACAGCGGCTGGGTGCGTATCAATCCGGTTTTGGGGTCGGCTTTTTCGATATTGAATTGCATGGCGATCAGGACATCCTGAGCCGCCTGCATCGCATCGGCCATATTGACATCGCCGAGACAAACCTGTTCGGGGCCGGTCTCGGCGGTCTGGTCGCCGCCCTGCTCGGAGGCACAGCCGCTCAGAATCACACCAATGAGCAAGGACAACAGCCCGCAGGCCGCAGCCGAGAGGGACCTGCCCATCATCTTGCATCTTGACGCTCTATTTCCATTCATATCTGTATTCTCCTGTACTTTCCGGGATTATATCGGCGCGCCGTCAGTACCTCAAGGGCCAATTGTTTTTTCATCGCCGACAATCTTCCCAAGAGAGGGCGGCTGAGTATGTGTTCAGGCATCAAGAATCGCACTGATGTCGATCAAGTGCATTTACCCCATTACTACGGCGCACACATCTCCTTGTCAAGGCAGTCGTTTCGGGCAGGGGCCCTCCGGACGGACGCTGCAAAGATTCGGTGCTAAAGATTAGCTCGTCTTAGAGCCGATATTGATAACGCACCGTTGCGCAAAGTGTCCAGACTGTCGGCACCCGGGTATTCAATGCCTTCAACGCAAATACAATCTGTAGGCGATAAGCTGCTTACTCTGCCGCTTGGCTCGCTCGTCCGGGGCTTTCTCGATTACCTGAAGGTCGAGGCCGGGCTGGCTGAGAATACCCTCTTGGGTTACGGGCGCGACTTGCTGGGGTTCCTCGAATTCTGCGAATCGGCAGGAATCAGCGAAATCCGGCAGCTAAGCCCGCTTGTGGTGCAGGGCTATCTTAAGACTCTCACTCAAGACAGCAGGGCTGAGAGTTCGATGAAGCGATGCGTTGTGGCCATACGGATGTTCCTGCGGTTCGCCAGGCTGACCGGCCTGATGGAAAACGACTTCACAGAGCTTCTGGAAGGTCCGAAACTCTGGCAGAAACTGCCTACTATCGCCAGCAAGCGGCAGGTTATCGACCTTCTCAACGCGCCCTCGGCTCAAGAGCGTTTCTATCTTAGGGACAAGGCAATGCTCGAGCTGCTCTACGCTGCGGGTTTGCGCGCCAGCGAGCTGGCGGGCCTGAAAAGATCGGATTTGAATCTCGATATCGGCTATCTTCGCTGCGTGGGCAAGGGCAACAGGCAGCGCATTGTCCCCATCGGCAAGGTGGCGGTCGAGGCGGTCGCCGAATATCTCAGGGACCTGCGTCCCAGATTGGCAAAGCCTCACAGCGGCGATTCCCTGCTGCTCTCGCGAACAGGCGCGCCGCTGGGGCGTATTGAAATCTGGCGGCTCGTTAAGAAGTATGCCGCCCGTGCCGGGATGCCCAAGAACCTTACCGCGCACACTCTTAGGCATTGCTTCGCGACGCATCTTCTCACCGGAGGCGCCGACTTGCGAAGCGTCCAGGAGATGCTCGGGCACGTGGACATTGCGACCACACAGATTTATACGCACGTTGATCAGGAGCGACTGAGAAAGATTCACAAGCAGTTTCACCCAAGGCCCTGAAAGCGGCGTCAAGCCCGCGGTCCGGGCCTTCGGACTGTGCCGTTGGTTGATTCCGGGACGAATAATTGACGACAAATTATGAACTACTGCGAAATGAAAGTTGACTTGGACGGATTTATGGCCTATTTATTATTTCCGAATCGACGGTCGTCGTTTTGTTTAGGGCCATCGGATGCACGCTAACCGGCTGCAACTTGGAATATTAGCATTTTTAGTATTGTGCCAATCCCCAGGCATGGCAAGTCTTGACCGGGGCGGGATTGGCCCGGGCGGCGCAGAGCCGGCCAAGGCTGCCGAGCTTGACCCTCAACTAACGCTCTTCAAAGGCGCCTTGCTTGACAAGGGTTCAAGCGATCAAATGCGAGTAAACGCGGCGGCAGTGATGTTGCTGAGCGAGAATCCGCGCGCGAGAGAGATCCTGCTCGAGGCGCTTAAACAGACGGAAAACGGCGCCGTGCGCGATGCCGTGTGTAAGGCGCTGATCCAGGCCGGGATGGAGCGGGGAACCACAGGTGACGTCCATGATTTTATCGAGCCGTTGCTTGGCGCCATGTCGGCCGATAGCTCAACGACCGCCAAATTGGCTGCTGAGGCGACCCTGATTTTCTCCTATGAGCGGATATCCGAGCAGCTCGACACGCTGATAAACGACGACTTTGTGCCGTTGAAGGCCAAACTTATTGCCGTTTATGCCCTCGAGTTGTATCCCGATGTGAGGGCCGCAGTTGCGCTTCTTGCGCTGGTTGACAATCCCCAACAGGAGCTTGCCGACGAGGCGCGAAGGGCGTTGCTCGCTTTGGGGATATCGCCAGGCGAGGATGCGGCAGCTCGAAAGGGAATAATAAAGCAGTTAGAAGCCGAAGATCCTACCGCCTTCCTCCAGAGGCGCTTGATTCGGAAGGAATCGCTTATCCGCAGCGCAAAGGCTGAATTGACGCTGTGGCAAAACCGGTATTTGACGGCTCTGGCCGAGGTATATACCGCGATCAGCGATGATGCGGAAAAAGCCAAGTTTCTGGCGGGGCGCTTGGGCGGTTCTGAGACCGTTGTCAGGCTCTGGGCGCTCGAGAGAATCCGTCAGGACCGTGTGGGCACAAGGCCCAATCCGAAACTGCCTTCGGAGGTTGGCGCCATTCTGGTCGCCCTGATTTCGGATAATGATAGAAATGTTCGGCTTAAGACCGCCGGAGTCTTGCCCTTTATGACTGAGGTGGACTCGGCACAGCAGTTGTTGACCCAGCTCGGAAACGAACAGGACGGCGAGGTCAGAACGGAGCTTTTCAGTGCGCTGAGCAGGGCGTGCTATATCGCATTTCTGCCGAACTCGAAGGTGAAGATCGCACCGGAGATACGAAAACAAACGCTCGAATGGGCGGTCGCGTATTTGTCGGACGACGCGTCGGAAAAGGTGCAAAAAGGGGCCGAGGCATTAAGAATGCTCCTCGAGCAGGATGGATTGACGGATTCTGATGCCGATGGATATTTCGGTCTGCTCAATAAGAAGTACCTTGCTCTGAAGAAAGACTCTGATGGGCCCCTCCGCGGCGAGCTGCTAAGCGCCATGGCTTCTCTGTGTGGTCCTCAGAGTGTTCACAGAGACCTGTCGAGTAAGCGGTTCGGGCCGCTCTTTGAGGCTGCTCTGAGCGACAAGACCGATTCTGTCCGCGAGTCGGCGGTTGACGGCCTTGCCTATATTGACAAGACGGCGGCCCTGAGAAGACTTAGGAAGGAATTCGTCAATGATGCAAGCATAATACTGAGGAAGAAACTCATAAACCTGGCGGCCGACGTTGGCGGAAAAGAGGATTTGCCCTGGCTGGCCGGGAAGATAGGCGCCAACTCCGAAAGCGAGCTGGCTTGGCAGGCAATGCTCAAGATATTCAACGGTGCCGATACCGACGTTCTCAGCGCTTGGGTGGAGAATCTTATTGCTGAAACGGGGGGCGTAAGGGCCTCCGAAGGCCAGAAAATCACGTTTTTGGAGGTCGCGGAGCGAAAAGCCGTCGCCGAGAACAAGCCTCAAATGCTGCAAGAGGTCAGAGAGAGCCTTGCTGACCTTTACAAGAATACCGGGCAATTCGAGCTTGCTGCGGACTACTTGGGCCGATTATACGAGACTGAGGCAACCGCCAAGGCGAAACGAGCCATATTACCGGACCTTATGTATGTTTATTTGCGAATCCCTAATGTTGATTTAGCCTCAAGACTGGTGGAAAACTGCCTTCTAACGCAGGATCTGGATCCTAACGACGCTATTTTGCGGTCAGTGGACGATTATTTTGGCGAACTCCCGGCGGGCGCAGACCCAAACGGATTATTGGACGCATTTGGCAAGATCCAGGTCCCAAGGGTCAGGCCATTGTGGCAGAATCGGCTGAGAGAGTGGATGATCCGGTTCGGCAAGGCCAAGGCTGGCGGGAAGTTGGAGCCGGACGGGACATAGAGCCTATCCTAATACCCCTCTGGCTTCGACCGGCTGCGTCGGCCGTGGTCGGCGTCAGGCTGCATCGGCAATGCTGTACATTGCCTGCTTCGCCTTCCTTGCCCACAACCGGCTCGCTCTGTATCGGGCCGACGAGAGGTTATTAGGATAGGCTCTTAGAGTGCCGTTGGACGCTCGATTGTCCGACCTGAGTGTTGATGCCGCGATGGCGGGGGAACGACCATTTGCAGGAATTTCTTTTTTTTCAGATTTTTCGAGATTTTCCGGTTTTTTGTGTTTGCACATCCCTCTTAGTTCCTGTAAACTTAGCGATTTATACTAAAGGGCTTACGACAATTGATATTTCTGGATGCCGGTTTAACAGAGCCGGGGCCGGGAACAAGGGAAATGTTCGTATTTTTCAATATACGGACAAGGCAGGTTACTTGGTTCTTATTCGGTCTGCGAGTTGGTTTGGCAGATCGAGTGTCGCTGCTGTAGCTCAGTCGGTAGAGCGCGTCCTTGG
>DATEBC010000153.1:0-14937 GCA_035288065.1 Sedimentisphaerales bacterium
CTCCTGCGACAGTAAGATGTTGCGGTTTGTTTTGAATTTTGAGTTTTGGTCATTTGAATTTGTTTCGGATTTCGGATTTAGTATTTCGGATTTGGTTGCGGCTGAGCGAAGCGAAGCCGCGCCAAGTTCTGTGCGTTGATCCGTGTCCAGAACAGGCCGTACACGAGACCCGACACAAAATCCGGGGCAATCGGCAAATAACCCTGCTCTGGGGTTGGGAATTTGGTATATTGCCGGTTTTTGGTGGTTTTGGCGGGGTTGGTTTGATACGAAAAGCGTTTTTTTGACCCGCGAAGGCCGATTCTGACAGGAGCAATGCAATATGGAATTTAGTATTGAGGACAGGCGGAAAAAGCCGGTCTCAAAGATCAAAGACCTCATTAAAGACGGGGTGATCACCCTTGAGAACGCGAAAGACTGGCTGCGGACGATTCATGAGATCCGCTTTTTCGAGGAGAAGGTATTCGATCTTCTCGGCCAGAACATCATAAAAGGGGCCTCGCATCTGTATGCAGGCGAGGAGGCGGTTGCGGTGGGTGCGATTGCGGCCATCGAGCGGGGCGACGTCATCGGCTCGACCCATCGCGGGCATGGCCATTGCGGGGCTATCGGCAATAAATACGCCGAGACCGAAGCCGACCGCCAGAGCCACTGGAACCAGATGATGGCCGAGCTGATGGGCGAAGAGACCGGGTATTGCAAGGGTCGCGGCGGCTCAATGCCGCCGAGAGAATTGAGGTCGCGATACGGACGCCGCGATAATTGTTGGGCTTCTGAGAACCTCAGAAACGAGTACGATATGGTGCGATGACAATTTGGAGCGGCAAACTCAACCAGCCAGCCGGCTGGGACATGAAGGTTGTGCCCCTACAAAAACCGCAACGACGCTATGCCGAACGATTGGAAAACTCGCTTCTTTTGGGACTAGTCCTATAATTATATATAGAATCAGGACGCAAGCCAAGGGTATTTTCAGTAACAGACTCAATTCTTTTTGGGCTGGCTGCAATTCGCAAGCAGATGATGATTTGATTCTGACCATCTATCACGGACTCTGACATCCCACGGTTAGCTCTCCGCCGTTCCGGCAGAAACCTAACTTTTTAGTAGAGCAACACTTATGCAGGCCCCCACGGGCCTCGCCGCAAGGCGTCCCTTGCGGGACTTGCGGGGATCACGGGTCATTCGTTGCTCTTGACGCGCCAAGAATCTTGTCAAGAATGAGCATTATGTCTTGGCAGCGACATAATCCATCGCTTATACTAACAAGTTTATGTAGCGATATACTGGTTGCACTGCCCAGGGTCTGATTGTATGAAACGGATAATTGAAGAAGTCCTTCAGGCTGAGGAAAAAGTCGGCACGATTCTCAAGCAAGCCCGTGAAAGAGCTTCTGAAATAGCACGGTCTGCGGAAAAAGAGATTTCGGAGAAAACGGACGGCGCCAGGCAGGAAGCCCTCGAGATAATAAAGAATGCTGTTGAAGATGCGAAAAAAGAAGGGCAGCGTATTAGCGAAGAGATACTCAAGCAGGCGGACCGCGAAAAGGATACTCTGCTCAAGAACAACAAAGATGCAATAGTCGGCCTGGTTTACAATATCTGCGGCTTCATACTGCCCACAGAGTACAGGTAAGGAAGGCGAATAATGGCGGGCCCATTATCCAAATACGCATTCATCAACGCCAAGCTTCGTGCCCGAATCAGCAAGATTGTCCCCGATGAAAAATTCAGCCAATTGGAAAAGGCCCCATCCATTGATGAAGCCCTTGCTCTTTTGCGCGACACGGCTTTTGCCGGTCTTGAAGAGGTTTACTCTGCCACCGGCGATCTTAGACAGGCCGAGCTCGGACTGCTCAAGAGCGAAATTGAACTCTATAGAGACATCCGACAGCGCCTTCATCAGAACTCCGTAGAGCTTGTCGATGCGCTGCTGACGGAGTTTGAGATCGAGAATCTGAAAAACGCTATAAGAGTCTATTTCGACAGGAAGATAAGGAATCGCTCGGCCGGGACCGGCATACATTACATCCTGTACGACCGCATCATTCATCAGATACCGATTGACATTATTCTTAATGCGGACAGTTTTGATGAGATCGCAGGCGTATGCGAAGGGACTCCGTACAGCCAAATCGTCAAGAAATACTGTCACACCGTCGAATCCGAAGGCTCTCTTTTCCGCATGGAAATCGCCTTTGACCATTACTACTACAGCAACCTCCTCTCGGCTATTAACAAGCTCGACCGCAATGATCGCTCTATAGCCCTGCGGCTTGCCGGCGTTCAAATCGACTTGCAGAATATCAACTGGATAATCCGCCTGAAGAACTTTTATGACCTTCCCCTCGAGGCCGTCCTGGCGACTATTGTGCCGGGGGGTTTCAACCTTGACGCCGCCATTATCGAGGAACTATACGGCGTTCAGAATGTTGCGTCTGTACTTGGCGGATTCGTCAAGGGCAAATATCCCGGATTGTCGGCGCTGCTCGCCTCTGCGACGTCGGACAGCACGTCGCGTCTGCTTCTTATCCGAAGGGTGCTGGAGGAGGTCATGAAACACGAAGTGCAGCGAATACTTCTCGGCAATCCTTTCACAATAGGTATTGTCCTGGCTTATTTCATGCTGAAAAAAAACGAGCTGGAAAGAATCCGGACGGTATTGAATACGAAGTTTTACGGAAAACAAACGCCGGCGGATTGAGAAAGTGACATGATCTTTACGACTGAGATGATACAGCTTTTTGCCGTGGTGCTCGGCAGGGATTCCGAGCCGGTCACTGAAGCGCTCCTTGGCGAAGGGGTCATGCAGTTCATAGACGTATCGGAATTCGAGTTTGAGGGGCCTGAGAATCTACCAACTGTTGAGCCGCAAGCTTCACTTGCGGAAATCTCCGAGCTGAGGAGAAGGATAGAGGGATTCCTGCACACCGGCGGCGTCATTCCCGCGGCGCCGAGAGAGACGGACCTGAAAAATCGCGTCCCCGTTGATTTTGAAAAAGAGAAAGACCATCTGGATGGGATAACCTCAGAGCGGCAGGGCATCAGGGAGCGGCAGCGGACAATCCAGCAGGAGATACTCAAGCTCGAGGACATTAGAAGACAGGCCGAACTCTACGGGATGGGACTTTCCGATGTTGCACTGTCCGCAAAGCACTCTTTCATTTCCATGCAAATAGGAAAGCTCCCCGCGTCGAATGTGAAGAAGTTTGAAGAAGCCTTGAGGGAGTTCGCTTCATTAAGTGTTCCGCTGGGGCAGGAGGATGATATGGCTCATTGTCTCCTGATCTCGATACGCAGAGACAATGCACGCATAAACAGTATCCTTGAAAAACTGGGGTGGACTAAGGTTGAATTGCCGGGCGAGTTACGGTCGGTGAAGAAGGACGTCTTCAAGGAGATCTCCGCAAAGCTCACAAAACTGACCGAGGAACAGAAGGCCCTTGAGGCGAAGGTCAACGACCTGGTTAAGAAGGAAGAGAAACACCTTAAGGAAGTCTGGGTAAACCTGCGAGTTAATGAGCTTTTTTGCAGGATTCAGACCCATTTCAAATCTTCATCTCGAACAGTCGTTTTTACGGGCTGGCTTCCCTCGTCGAAAAAAGAAAGGCTGACCGAAAAAATCAGAAAGGCAAGCCAGGGCCGTTGTTATCTGGAGTGGAATGAGGCCGGAAGCAAGGATGCGATTGGAAATGAAGTGCCCGTGCAGTTCAATAATCCGAAAGCCCTGGCGCCATTCCAAATGCTGGTCAGCAACTTCGGCATCCCCGAATACGGCACTATCGATCCGACTCCTTTTGTCATGCCGCTGTATCTGGCCATGTTTGGGGTCATGTTCGCCGACCTCGGACAGGGCTTGATATTGGCAACTCTCGGCATTGTCAGTGCATGCCTGTTCAAGAAAGAACCGAAGAAGAAGGGCCTATACCATCTATCGTGGCTGATTATCTGGTGCGGGGCATCGTCGATGGTCTTCGGCGCCCTTTTCGGGTCATTTTTCGGCACCGGCCTTTTCAGACCGCTCTGGTTTGATTTTCACGGCATCATATCAGGCCACAGCTCCCATAGTTCAATGATCAATGACGTCTATGACATACTTTCAATTACCATATACTTCGGCATTTTCGTCATCGCCCTCGGGCTGCTCTTCAACTGGATTAACCTGATCCGGGGCGGAAAATGGACGGAGCTGTTCTTTGATAAAGGCGGCATCTTCGGCGCCTGGATCTACGGAGGAGGCATATACATTGCGTCCTACATGATAGCGCATAATTACAAGAACCTTCCGGATGGGACGACGCTGTTCCTCCTTGTGGGGCTGCCCTGCCTGCTGCTCTTCATCAAGGAGCCGTATCATTATTTCACACATGCTGCGGAACATCCCGGCAGGAAGCCCAATCTCCTTTTTGCGTTTCTGAATTTCTTAATGGAATGGATTGTTGAGCTTCTTGAGATTTTCAGCGGCTATCTTTCCAATACGCTCTCATTTATGCGAGTGGCCGGCCTTGGGATTGCACATGTCTGTTTGATGATCTCCTTTTTCACGCTCGCGAATATGACTTCGGGCATCGGTTCCATTCTAATTCTCATACTCGGAAACATACTGGTTATCGGCCTGGAAGGGCTCTCGGCCGGGATACAGGCCCTGAGGCTTAGCTATTATGAGTTCTTCACCAAATTCTTTCATGGAACCGGAAAACTATACACGCCGATTTCACTGAATAGTGAACTCTGAGCGTTGGGAAAAACAAGCAACAAACAAGAAAGGAAGAAAGGCAATGAACGAACCGGAAAAAAGATTGAAATTACAGATCATGCAGAGCGTGATTGTCGTTTTCACGGTGCTGGCAATCATGGGGACGCTGTTCTGCACCAATGCTTTTGCGGAAGGCGCCCCCGGCGCCGAGACGATAGAGCCTGAGATGTCGCCGGCGAAGGCCGACGTTATGAAATACGGCCTTATTGCCTCCGCTATCGCCTTTGGCCTTGGCGCCATCGGAGCGGGAGTGGCGATCTCTCACGTCGGAGCCGCTGCTATGGGCGCAGTTGCCGAGAAGCCGCAAATTGCAGGACAGGCCCTGATTTTCGTCGCTCTTGCCGAGGGGCTTGTCGTATTCGGCTTTATTACCGCTTTGATGATTCTTGGCAAGGTGTAGTTGGACGATGAAGTACTCCATTATAGGCGATGAAGATTCTGTTCTTGGCTTCGGCATGGTCGGAGTGTCCGGAAAAATTGTGGACAACGCAGATGATGCACGACTCGCCTTCCAGGAAATGATCGCCGACAAGCAGACCTGCATCGTCATCATCACCGAACGCATAGCGGATATGATACGCCCGATTGTGGATAAGTATCTATTCACTGTGAGCTTTCCGCTTATTGTCGAAATCCCTGACAGAGAAGGCAGAAAACCGGGCAGACCTGGAATAAAGGAGATGGTAAATACGGCTATCGGGATAAAATTGTGATACTCGGGCCTCTTCCCGCCACAGGCGCGTCTGCGACTTCTGCGCCTTCGTGGCGAGGAAAAAGGGCATGTAGAAAAAGGTATGTGTGTCTATGGACTCAGTAGAAAAAGAAAAGGCCGCACTTATTGCCGGCATTGAGACCGACGCTCAGGCTGAAGCGGGAAAAATCATAGAGGAAGCGGAGAAGAAAGCGGCCGAGAAAAGGGTATATGCCGAGAAGAAAATCGAATCTATGCTGGGTGAAGCCAGGCAAAAAGCCGCCGAGCAGGCCGAAGCAGCAAAGAAAAAGATTATCTCAGGCGCAGAGCTTGAGGCCAAGCGCCGTTCCATGCATGTCCGAGACGCCGCAATGCGCGATATTCTGGATCTTGCCGAAAAGAAGCTCTATGCAATGATCGACAACGCAGACTACAAATCTGTTTTGGCAAGCTGGATCACAGAGGCGGCTATTGGTCTGGATGCTGAATCCGCCCAAGTCAACGCCTCGGAAAAGGAGCGGGCATTGATCAATGACCAGCTCCTTTCAGACGTCGTCGATAGAATCCGCGCACGAAGCGGCAGACAGGTGAAGCTGACATTGTCCGCCGGGCTGCCTTTGAAATCTCAGGGCCTTGTCGTTACCGCCGACGACGGACGCACCGCCTTCAACAATCAGGTTAAGACAAGAATGCTGCGAGAGCAGCGCGAAATTTGCACAGTGATATACGACGCCTTGTTTGGCGACAACAGAAAAGATTAATAATGAAAAAAGGCCGCAGAGACCACAAACAGAAGCTCTAAGCGTAAGCTTGCCCTTTGCGGGGCGACGGGGCATTAGACCACCTCCCTTACGGTCGGGGCTTATAACGGTGTGAAACGGGATACAAGCCCGAAGCGTAAGCGCCGGGATAAAACCGGCACTCTTACGGTCGGGGCTTGTGATTCTCGACTTTGATGTTTTCTCTGTGTCCTCTGTGGCAAGAGTGAGAATATGAACGACAGGATTATTGGACAGGTAAAACGGGTCAACGGGCCTGTGATAGAAGTGATGGGAATTACCGACGCCGAGATGTTCGAGCTGGTCCGCGTCGGAGAGCAGAACCTCATCGGCGAGCTTATTAAGCTCCAGGCCGACAAAGCCGTCGTCCAGGTCTATGAGGATACGACGGGAATCGCTCCTTTTGACCCGGTTTACGGAGCGGGTATGCAGCTTTCCGCCGAGCTGGGGCCGGGGATGATAGGCACTATCTATGACGGCATCCAGAGACCGCTTGAAGCTATCCGACGGATGTCGCAAATCTATATCAAGCGAGGAATATCCGTCCCCTCACTGGACAGAGAGAAAAAATGGCATTTTGTCCCTTCGGTTAAACAGGGCGACCAGGTCTCAGGCGGAATGGTCTTCGGCGCTGTCCGCGAAACGGAGAACCTGCTTCATAGGATACTTGTTCCCCCCGCAGATAAAGGCGTTCTTGAATCGGTGGCGGCTGAGGGCGATTACACCGTTGAAGAGGTAATTGCAGTATTGAAGACCGATGATTCGCAGACTAAGAATCTTTATCTTATGCACAGGTGGCCTATCCGTATCCAAAGGCCGACGCGGAGCCGCCTGCCTCTTGATATCCCGCTTATCACCGGCCAGCGGGTCATCGACACCCTCTTCCCAGTTGCAAAAGGAGGCACTGTGGCGATCCCAGGCGGGTTCGGCACCGGAAAGACAATGGCGCAGCAGGCGGTGGCGAAATGGTGTGACGCCGATCTTATCGTATATATCGGCTGCGGTGAACGAGGCAATGAGATTACAGATGTGCTCACCGAATTCCCCAAGCTGATTGACCCGAGAACGGGCCGATCCCTTATGGAACGGACGATCCTCATCGCCAATACTTCCAACATGCCGGTTTCCGCGCGAGAAGCCAGCATCTACACCGGGATAACCATGGCCGAATACTTCAGGGACCAGGGCTATCACGTTGCCGTAATGGCCGATTCGACGTCGCGCTGGGCTGAGGCGCTGCGAGAGTTGTCCGGCCGTATGGAGGAAATGCCCGCGGAAGAAGGATTCCCCGCTTATCTGCCGACAAAGATAGCCGAGTTCTACGAACGCGCAGGCTCAATGGAAACGCTCAACGGCGATAACGGCTCCGTCACAATAATCGGCGCCGTATCGCCGCCGGGAGGCGATTTTTCCGAGCCTGTCACCCAGCACACCAAGCGGTTTATCCGCTGTTTTTGGGCCCTTGATCGCCACCTTGCCAACGCCAGGCACTATCCGGCCATCTCGTGGCTCGACAGCTACAGCGAGTACCTCAGCGATGTCGCCTCGTGGTGGGAGTCCGCCAAAGGCGGAGCCAGTCCGGAATGGCTCTCCGACCGAACTGAAATAATGGAGCTGCTTCACAAGGAAGTCCGGCTTCAACAGGTGGTCAAGCTGGTCGGCCCGGACGCGCTGCCCGATACCCAGCGATTCATTCTCGAAGTATGCACCTTGTTTAAGAACGCCTTTCTTCAACAAAACGCCTACGACAAAATCGACGCCTTCTCCGTTGTCCGCAAGCAGGTGAAGATGCTGCATATCATCGTGGATTACTACAAGCGAGGCGCCGAAGCGATAAAGAGCGGCGCGACCCTTGTCAAACTTAGGAAGATGAAAGTGTATCAGGACATTATCAAAATGAAATTTTCCATACCCAACGACGACCTTGCCGGCCTCGACAAAATCGAGGCCCACCTGGGGCGATCTATGGAACAAATGGAGGCCCTGCATGCCTGAGAAAAAAACCAAATCTCTGCTTGCCGGACGCGAGTATATCGGGGTCGATAAAATCGACGGCCCTCTTGTCTTTGTCAGCAAGACACACCCCGTGGGATACAAAGAGCTTGTTGAGTGTATTGATAAGAACGGCAATGTGCGCCTCGGAATTGTGCTCGAATCATCAACCACTGTTGTAGTTGTGCAGATATTCGAAGGGACTTCCGGCCTTACTCTTCCAAGCACACGGGTGCGTTTCTCAGGAGAGCCGCTTACCATTTCCGTTTCAAAGGAGATGCTGGGCCGCGTATTCAACGGCCTGGGCCATCCTATTGACGGCGGGCCGCCGCAGCGGAGCGATATCGAGCTGGATGTCAACGGAATGGCGATTAACCCGACGGCGCGGCAGTACCCCAGGGACTTCATACAGACGGGAATTTCCGTTATCGACGGCATGAACACCCTTATCAGGGGCCAGAAGCTTCCCATCTTCTCCGGCAACGGCCTGCCCCATAACGCCCTTGCGGCCCAGATTGCACGTCAGGCAAAGATACGTGGGACGGATACGGAGTTCGCCGTCGTCTTTGCCGCGATGGGGGTGAAGCATGATGTCGCCCGCTTCTTCACGCGGTCCTTCGAGGAGAGCGGCGTGCTGGAGAATGTTGCGCTGTTTCTCTCTCTGGCCGACGACCCCTCCATCGAAAGGCTCATAACCCCGCGAACCGCCCTGACGCTTGCAGAGCACCTGGCCTTCAGCGAGGATATGCACGTGCTCGTCATTATGACGGATATGACCAACTATTGTGAGTCGCTGCGCGAGATATCCACTATCCGAGGCGAGATACCGTCCCGCAAGGGCTATCCGGGCTATCTCTATTCGGACCTCGCCGAGCTTTACGAACGCTCCGGAATGATAAAAGGCTATAAAGGATCAATTACATCGCTGCCGATACTGACGATGCCGAATGATGATATATCCCATCCGGTTCCGGACCTCTCCGGGTACATCACCGAAGGCCAGATCGTCTTCGAGCGGGAGATGGATGGAAGGGGAATCTATCCGCCGGTTGCCGGGCTGCCCTCGCTTTCCCGATTGATGAAGGACGGCATCGGCGAAGGAATGACCCGAGAGGACCACCCGCATCTTGCCAGCCAGCTCTTTGCCGCTTACAGCTACGTTAAGGACGTGCGAAATCTCGCGTCGGTCATCGGCGAAGAGGAATTGACGCCTCTGGACCATACTTATCTCGATTTCGGAAGGGAGTTTGAGCAGAAGTTCGTCTCCCAGCGCAAAGATGAGGATAGAAGCATCGAACAGACCCTTGACCTCGGATGGGAAGTCTTGAGAATCCTGCCTGCCGATGAGCTGCACAGGATAACCGAGGAGGAAATAGAGAAGTTCTATGGAAAGTAGCGGGCAAGAATAATGACGCAGCTCAACTACGCACCGACGAAGACGAATCTGCTGCGGCTTAGAAGCGACTTGGCCTTTACGCAGCAGGGATATGAGCTTCTGGATCAGAAGAGGAATATCCTGATTATCGAGCTTCTGGCGATGGTGGACCAGACCGCCGATTTCCAGAGCCGGGTTGAAAACATGCTTGCAAAGGCGTTCAAGGCACTGGAGGAGGCCACCTGCGATATGGGCAGGCTCAAAGTGCAGTACCTCACCGGGGCCGTCAATATCTCAACCGACATCACTATCGGCTCCAGGAAGGTCATGGGCGTCAGCCTGCCCGTGGTCGAAACGCGATTCGAAGAGCACTCCCCTTACTACAGCCCAATGGGGACCAGCTTCTGGATCGACAGCTCTTTGCAGCTATTCAAGGAGGTGCTCAAGCTGCTCGGCAAGTTCTCCGAACTGAAAATTTCTGTACTGCGCCTTGCCAATGAGGTAAAAAAGACTATTAGAAAGGTCAACGCACTCGAGAAAATAGCGATCCCTGATCTGAAAGAGACCGTTCATTACATACAGGGCAGGCTTGAAGAGAATGAGCGGGATATGTTTGTTCTCATGAAGATGGTCAAGGAAAACCTCTCAAGAAAGAGGAGCCGAGGCGACGGAGAAAAAACGTGAGCAATCCCATAAAAAAAATAATGGTCCATGTTGACGGAACCGAGCAGTCCGTCACCGCTGCTCAGTACGCGATATGTCTGGCGTCATTCTCGGGCGCAGAGCTTATCGCCCACTATGTCATCAATACCAGGGCCGTTGAGGACCTGCTCAGGGCCAGGATATTCCTCAAGGATGAGCAGGTCGAATACGAGCACGATATGGAGGCCGACGCCGAGCGATATCTCAACTATGTCAATGAGCTTGCGATGAAAAAGGGAGTTTCAATCATCAAGAAATGCAGCAAAGGAAGCGTCCATAAAGAGATAGTTGATTCCATCAACGAAGAGAATGTCGATCTTCTCGTTATCGGCGAGCTCTCCCGAATCAGGAGCAGACGGGATGAGTTCTATGATGAGAACGAGCGGGCCATGCGTTCGGCCCCCTGTCATGTGCTGATTGTCAAAGATGAGGATAAGGTCTGGGAAATGTATGAATCGCTGGCTTAGCAATTTGTCAGGATCAAAACTATAATTGTCATTGCGAGGAGCGCAACGACGAAGCAATCTCCGCCGTCCTATAAGGTTCGAGATTCCCGCGTTGGCCTTCTCCGCCGCCCGTGGATTCGCAATGATAACCGCTATGATTAATGTTGCCCGACCATTAGGGCCGAAATTGAATAACCATGAGTGAGGACTGTCATAAACGAAGTTTCAGGAGCAGCGTGTTATGTCGTTAATCGATTTGGTTGTGGAAAAAGTCGTGAAAACACCTTTGAAGTCTAAAGACAAGCCCGAAGTCTTGCGGGAGCTTGTACAGATACTCAAAGATGCCGGTGAGATTGACGATTTCCAGAGCGTGCTCAAGGCGGTGCAGGAGCGTGAGGAGAAGCAGAGCACCGGATTGGAGCAGGGTATAGCCGTTCCGCACTGCAAAACTGCCGCTGTTACGAGCCTGAAGTTTGCTATGGGAATAGCGCCTCAAGGCATCGATTTCAATTCAATGGACGGCCAGCCGGCAAAGCTCTTCTTTCTCTTGGTGGCCGCCCCCAACCAGGCCGGCCCGCACGTCGAGGCCCTCGCTGAAATAGCCAAGCTTGCCCGCTCAAAAGCATTCTGCAACGCCCTCGCAGCCGCCGAAAACGCAAGGGAAGTAGTCGAGCTGATGCAAGGAGGGTGATCGCAGCTTGAATCGCCTCATTAGCGCAAAATTGTCTTCCTAACTCAACCTGATTGGTCCGTCTTGTCATACCTGCGAAAGCAGGTATCCAGTTTTCCCCGATTTTCCTTGACAGGCAGTATCATTAGTGGTACTATTTAACTATGGCAAGCATCGAGGATGTTCTGGATCAGATGCGAAAGAATCCCAAGGGGATACGTTTTGCCGACCTGTCTCGAGTGTGCGAGCATTATTTTGGTGCTCCGCGGCAGCGCGGCACAAGTCATCGAATCTACCGGATGCCCTGGCAGGGCGATCCGCGCGTAAATATCCAGAATGATAAAGGCATGGCCAAGGCGTATCAGGTAAGACAAGTACTCAAAGCTATAGAGAGGTTAAAGAATGAAAACCCCAGTAGCAACTGACCATTATGCCTACAGGGTGGTCTGGTCCGAAGAAGACGCCCAATACGTTGGACTTTGCGCCGAGCTTCCGAGTCTGAGCTGGCTGGCCTCGACCCCTGAGAAGGCCCTGCGGGGCATCCGCAAAACCGCAGCCGATGTCGTGCGGGAGATGAAGGCCAATGGTGAATCCATCCCCGAGCCGCTGTGCTCGCGGAGATATAGCGGCAAATTCATGGTCCGCGTGCCGCCGGAATTGCATCGCCAGCTCGTGCTCGAGGCCGCAGAGGAAGATATCAGCTTGAATCGGCTCATTAGCACAAAATTGTCTTCCTAAGCAACCTGCAAAGTCAGCCGATGGCGGGTCTTGCAGCGACAAAGTGCGTGGACAGTTGACAATTGATGATTTACTATTGATTATTGGGTGTGCTTGCTAATAACTGTCGGTTGGGACGATGCACAAAGCCCTTTAGACAGGGTGGGAGCCTGATTGTTCGCGCGTGTGAGTTCATTAGGAACATCTTTGAGCGATAGTGGAAAGGTTTTGCATGGGAGACATGAAAGAGAGACTTCCTGATACGATATCTGTGGCAGGGATAGAGTGTTCGCAAGAGACGGTCACAAACTGGGCCAGCCTGAAGCGTGTTTATGACGACCACTTTGCAACGGACGTCGCGGAAAGGACGAAGCAGAAATGGATTTTCAGAGGCGATGACAGAAAACGCCCTGAAACGGATAATCAGCCCATCAAATGCACACTCTGTAAATGTGGTGAGGAAGAATCCCCGTGTCAACGTGAGGATAATGTTGTGTTCAGGTCAGGTCTGGAAAAGGCCTTTGCGACTTTTGACATATATGACGGTGAGAATAGAACTAAGTGGGAACGTGACCTTATTCGTGAATTCAAACGAAAGGCCCGTCACCACGTTCGTAAGGCACCGAAGGAACCTGATGTTATTGAGTGGCTTGCACTGATGCGCCACTATGGTGCCCCCACGCGCTTGTTGGATTTCACGTATTCTTTCTTCGTGGCCTCCTATTTCGCGATAAACAAGACGGATTTCGCGAAGCGAATAGGCGAGGTCTGGGCGATAGACGCTCAGTGGCTTTCTCCCAGGAGCGAAGCAGCGGTAAAGAATATTCTTGGGAATAGGTGGGGCCCCATGGTCGAAGATGCACGCAAACTGTCGAAGGAGCAAGATCTCTACCCCGACTCTGAGATGGATACCTATATTGTTCGTCATCTCGTGAATAATCCAAGTCCGTGTGTGTACAATGTCACGCCCTTCCGGTTAAATGAAAGACTGCTGAACCAGCGCGGTACATTTCTGCTCCAGGGCGATATAAGGAAGTGTTTTCTATACAATCTCAAAGACACCTTGTCGGGTCAAGCATCGTGCACGCGCGACCATATAGTCAGGGTCGAGATTCGTTTTGAACGTCTAAATGAGAAGACGTTTGCCCTCGCTGAATTGGATCAAATGGGGATAAACCAGGAGGTACTGTTTCCTGACCTGCAAGGCTTCGCAGAGTCGTTGGAAAGACGCCTCGCTTTTCCTACGAGAAGGCATAACCCTTGGCTATTGGAGTGAACGACGATTCGTCGCAGGTCCTTTTTCTGCGAGAGAGACTCTAATGGCCTCTTCAACGAGCTGCGACATAGAATGTTCTGTCTCCGCCGCTTTAACGCGCAATGCCTTGTGCAGTTGAGAATCTAAATAGACAGTAGTTCTTTTCGTATGACCTTTCATATTATCACGTTACTACTGGCATTTTAGCATTATGGCATCATGATGTTTACAAAATACCGCGGTATTTTCCCCGATTTTCCTTGACCTCCACGTGCCCCAAGGTGTATAATTATATCAGCTTTGGAGGGAGCCAAAGCGCGTGAGATTTACCAAAAGGACTTGAGGGTGTCTGATTCCATCGCCCTGAGTCGATGGAGGTAGGGTATGAAGAACGCGCTTGCCAAATATCTTATTCTGCTCGCTCTATCGGTCGTTATCGCTATACCAGTCGGCGTCTTGATCGCCGATTTCCAAAGACTCCAGGCCATAGAGACTCACCAACCAACCCAACCGGCAGAGCCTCCTCTATTAGGCCAAACGCCTATGGAGAATGACCCGCCCGCTCCAAGTCCGGATAGCATTAAGAACTTTGCAGCCGTTACCTCACTTGAGGAACGCATGAAAAGGCAGATAAGTATCGAGTTTAGAAAGACAGCTATCGAACATGTGCTCCGAATACTCGCTGACCAGGCCGATGTGGACATTGTCAAAGGCCCCAATGTTACTGGTGAAGTCTCCGTAACGTTTACGGATGTTCCTTTTGACCAAGCTCTCAATTTTCTTCTTTCTCCGCTTGGTTGTACCTATCAGGTGACTGGTGACGCAATATGGGTCACTAAGCTCGACGAGCTTTCCGCTGGACGCTACCCGACAAGGTCCTCGCCCGCAACATCCTCACCCCAGCCTTACACCGCTGGGGCAGTAACAGCCATAGTCAACAGTGACAATCCTTGTGCACTCATTCAAGGCCAAATAGTCCACAAAGGCGATACTATAAACGGAATCAAGGTAGTCAGAATCGAGAAGGGTAAGGTCCATTTCGAGAAAGACGGCAAGACTTGGACACAAGTAGTAGAGGCCAAGAACATCCGACAACCTACGTTGCTGCAAAGACCAACGCTAATCGGCCAGATACCCAGGGAAAGTGTATTGCGCGAAATTGACCGGATGTGGAATCAAGAGTACGAGATGATTAAGCGGTGGTGGAGCATCGAAGAAGAGCAGGCCAAGTCCCTCCCTACTACTTGGCTCAGAGAGAACTACGACCGCCAGGCGTGGGACAACTTTCGACAGCGAGACGGGCAGTTAAAGGGCAAGTATTCCGCAATAAAGAAAGAAGCCGCAAACATCCCGGCACAGGTGGATGCAGGCTATCTTCAAGAACTCTGGCGCGCACAGGAGCAACAACTTCAGGCAAGAGCGACTCAATGGCAGCGCAACCGTAACCAAGAACTGGACCAAATCTGGGCATCATACGAGCAGCAACGCAAACACGATGCGCTGGTGCAGGAAATAGACCAGCTAAACCGGCAGGTCCAACAAGGCCAAGAGGACC
>DATEBC010000154.1:0-3694 GCA_035288065.1 Sedimentisphaerales bacterium
AACCGGCACGATCTTCCCCATGGAAAAAATCGCTCGAATGGTTGCAGACAAAAACGCTCTGTTCCATACGGATGCCGTTCAGGCCGTCGGCAAAATCCCGCTGGATCTATCAAGAAGTCATATCGACCTGCTCAGCCTATCAGGCCACAAGCTCCACGCCCCCAAAGGCGTCGGCGTCCTCTACGTCCGCAAGGGCACCCGCCTCTCACCCTTCATGCTCGGCGGCCACCAGGAAGCCGGCAGGAGGGCCGGCACCGAAAATGTGCCCGGAATAGTGGGACTCGGAAAAGCCTGCGAACTCGCAGCCCGGAATATCAAGGTGGAAAACACACGCGCAAAAGCCCTCCGCGACAGACTCGAAAAGGCCATTCTCGAGTCCTGCCCCGATTGCAGAATCAATGGCGACCCGGAAAATCGCCTGCCCAACACCACCAACATCAGCTTCGAATTCATCGAGGGCGAAGCAATCCTGCTAATGCTCGACAAATACGGCATCTGCGCCAGCTCCGGCTCAGCCTGCACCTCCGGCTCTCTCGAACCATCACACGTCCTCAGGGCAATGGGAGTCCCCTTCACCGCAGCACACGGCTCAATCCGGTTCAGCCTAAGCAGATACAACACCGAAGATGAAATCGACTACACCGTCGAGAAAATGCCCCAAATCGTAACCCAGCTCCGCCGACTCTCCCCATTCGTAACAAAATGATCCCGCCGGATAGCCATGACCGCCAAATCAGGACTTTCGAGGCAACCGTTCAGCCCTCGTCGCAGTAACGAGGCTGGGCACTTCGGCGCGAGAAAACCCTTCCTCGGGCGGTAACAGCCCAGATTGACCAAGTGCAGGACATGACAGAGCAAGCGCCGACGAAACGATTCTCACAACAGGTTCATTGCCCCGAAAACGCCGCACAATACGCGATACCCAACACGCGATACGAAACCAGTATAGGGATTCTCATCTTCTTCGTGTCTTGGCGTCTTTGTGGCTAAAATCTAAGGCGCAGGATGCGGTTCTTTCGCACTGCCGAAGGAGGGAGTCGAACCCTCACACCCTTGCGGGCACGGGATTTTGAATCCCGCGCGTCTGCCAATTCCGCCACTTCGGCTCTTCTGCCCCGATTATTCACCATCCCAAACCGATTGTCAACCCCTTACCCCGCAAGAAACCCCTTTCTTGCCCGAAATCCCGCCACAAACCGCTACTCCCCACCGAAATCCCACCATTGCGAGTCCACCCTGCGGTCCGCCACTGGCGGATGGCAATCTTCTCTCGTTCGACCAAATCCTGTCTCTGGCTCCGGCATCCAGTCAGGCCAATCTGCAAGGCCAGACTTCCTCCAACGAAAGCATAGTTTCCACTTCCTCACACCGAATTGCTCTGAAATTGCCAATGCTTTGCCTATTCTTTGGGCTTGATGTTCTTCGTTTGGCTTAATGCCGTTAGCCCGCCTATTGCTCCGAGGTTCATTGTGTGGAGGGCTGAGACGAGAGTAAGCGCGGCATAAGTCCATACAGTGTAAAGCTGTAGAGTTCGATGGCGCGTTGGGGCTGAGCCTTCTGTGCATTATTTGAGAAGGCAGTCTCGCTAAGACAATCGGACGCTTGTGACGCACTAATGGCTGCAGCGAAAATCGGCCAAGTGGACAAGATGGGAAGAATATGTAAAAAGACAGATTTTTATACTTGACATTTAGAGTCTGACTGGGCAAGATAGGCATAATAGATATGTATATAGAGTCTGGCTTCTGAGAATTTGGGTGACGAAGAGTTGTCAGAGCATGTTCAGAGGCTTCGCAGGAGGCAGAGAGTGAGAAGAACATTGCTCTGACGTTTATCAGAATACCAGTTGCTCTTCTTCAAGGAGTTGCGTCGTTGAATCCGCAGCTCCTTTTCTTTTGCGCTATCTCCCACTTTACACGGCGGGCAGCGTGCTGGAATGTTAGCACTCCATCAGCATCCTCGTCAATGTTCGGGCGAGTTGGCGGAACCGCCACTACCTGCAGTCTGTGTTATGACCTGCTCAAGGCCGATGGTTGCGACAGTACCCGGCAGGCATTGATTGTTTCGCAGCCTATCAAGATCAACCTCTACGCTTGCCGCCTGGGCATCGACCGATACGCCCCATTTGCCGTTCTCCGTCCCGGCCTCGGTCAGCCCTGGAATCACGAAAATGCCCGCAATAACAAGAAAAAAGCCAACCACAACTACAAAAGTGACAATGTCAGCCAACGGGGCGCTGTCTTCATTTTCCATCTCTTGCTCTCTACATTCAAAATGACGGAAGTCTTCGCATCTACGTCCCTGTATTATCGACTCAAACCAAGCCCGGCTTGACCTCTTGTCTTGTCCCGCCAAGCCCATCCTCAGTCTTTCTTGAGAGCGTCGCCTATTATTATAGGGCGTCAATTGTAGCGGTGTCCCACCGTAATGCAACCGCATTTCATCTTTTTTCGCAGAAATTTCTTCGGATTTTACAACTATGCCTGGCTGCGGCTGGTCGGGAGCATGCGTTCAGTGATATATCCTCCGAATGGCCCTATCGAGACTTGTAGAGTATGCAACGCAGATTGAGAACGTGATTGCCCAGTGAAGTTTGAGCAGAGAAGTACACACGAAAAAAACGGCCAGAACTGCTGCCAACCCGATTATCGCCTGGACGATTGTTGCATCCTGATCGCTGACGCACTGTCTGTCAATGATTTCAAACCAGAGCATAAGAATCAAGACGGCGCCACTTATGATATTCCAAATCGGCAGCATAGCAAGCCATAGGATTGACTGCCTGAATACATATACGCCGGCGCAAATCCCGCTGATGCCGTTGGTAAGCACGGCAAAGAACAACATCAAGTATTTCTCAACGTCGTTCTTTTGTCTGAAGCTGAATATGTGATAGACGCACAAAACGAGCCCGCAGCCATACATGATGACATAGACGCCTGCCAAGAAAACTCCGGGCGCCGAAAACACCAAATCGACTGACCGCTGCCGAACCCCTGGATTCCAGATGAAGACAAGTACCGTTGTTACGCTCATCAAGAACAGCGATACCTCGTCATAGCTCGGAGTGAGGAACCCCCGGATTGTCGTGCGTAAAACCGGTATGCCGGTTGCGCATCGCCCTGTTTCTTTGAGGCGAGCGGTTTCTGCGCCCTCCTTCGTTAGCCCGGTCGCGGGAGACGTTCTTGGCGCCTTATGATGAGAATCGCCTGCGGCCGCAACAATGGCGCTCTGATTCCCGGCGGTCCTTACTGCTTCGGGCTCGGGGACCGTGACTACGCTCTTACAATTCGGGCATCTGCCTTTTTTACCGGCGTACTCCCGGCGGGCCTTCATCATCTGCCCGCAGTTGTTGCACTTCAACCTGATCACAAAACTAAGCCTCCCGTCCCAACCGGGCGCCATGTCTTGGCGATACATGATCTCCCCGGTCCTCAGTTATTTAGAGCAATCAATAGTCGATTATGACAATGTCTTCCGGTATTGCGACTACGTCCCGGTGTTTTGGGCCGAGAATTCTGCGGATTTCGGAGCTGTGCTTGCCGGCCAGGGCCTTTAGCTGGGAGCTGCTCAAGTTTGTCACCGCCTTTGCGTTGTCGTTGAGCATGACGACGTCGCCGGCCTCGAATGCGCCCTCGATTCCGGTTACGCCGCTGGGCAGCAGGCTCTTGCGGTTTCGCATCGCCTGCATAGC
>DATEBC010000155.1:0-3329 GCA_035288065.1 Sedimentisphaerales bacterium
GCCAAGGTGGTCTCGTCGGACCGAATCTCAGGAGTGAAAACCTTCTTCACGAAGCTGCACCCCGGGGCTATAGAGTTTCTTGATGAGCAGATATGCAATTGGTTGAAAGAAAACCCCTGCATCTCAATAAAGCGTACAAACGTGGTTACGGGTGAGATACAGTCCAAGAAGACAGAGCCCAATATCGTAATCACGGTATGGTATTAGGCCGGTTTTCGCGGTCTTGCCCCTTCTGTTGTCACATTTCTATTGCGTCGAATGCGGGAAAACGGTTTTTTTCCCACAGGGAACGTCAAAATATTCCCGAATTTGGTCAAAAATCTTCCCGCAAAAATTCTTGACACATTGTCCGATTTGGGGTAATTGTATAGGTTCAACCGTCCCAAGGTGGCCGGGAAACTGAATTTTACAAGTTTGTTTGGAGGATTTTTGTGGCTAAAGAGCTTGCTCGTGAACTGATTAACGCAGGGGTGCATTTTGGGCACGCGGCCAGTCGGTGGAACCCGAAGATGAAACCCTTCATTTTCGCCAAGCGCGGCAATATTCATATCATAGACGTCAAGAAGACCCTGAGGAATCTGCTGATAGCGAAGAAACTCCTTGTTGAAATCGTCTCATCCGGGAAGGACGTGGTTTTTGTGGGCACCAAGCGTCAGGCCCAGAAGGCGGTTGAGGGGGCTGCTCAGAGGTGCGGAATGCACTATGTCTCGCACCGATGGCTGGGCGGGATGCTCACGAACTTTCGGACTATACGGTCGCAATTGCAGAGGCTCCAGCAGCTCGAGGGTATGGCTGAAGACGGATCGCTCGAAACCGAGAGCAAGAAGCACGCATCAAGGTTGAAACGAGAGACGCGGCGAATAACGGCGAACCTTTCCGGCGTGCGAGAGATGACTCGTTTGCCCGGAGCGGTTGTTGCGGTGGACGCTCGCAAGGAGGCTTTGGCGCTGAGAGAAGCGAGGAAGCTCGGTATTGCAACGGTGGCGCTGCTTGACACCGACTCTGATCCGGATATGGTCGATGTCGCGATTCCCGCCAACGACGATTCGATCAGGGCCGTCGATCTGATACTGAAAGAGCTTGCCGACGCGGTGGCGATCGGCAAGACGATGGTGTCGGCACGTCGGGAGCCTTCGCAGCCCCATCCGAGAAAGGCGCGTCCTTCGAGAAGGACTGCGACGGGGCGAGCCACGGCGTCGGCGCAGGCTTCGGCCGAGAGCGAAGCAGGAGAAGACACTGTGCAGGTTGATGCTGTTGCATCCGTTGAGCAGAAGACTGTCTCGAATTCGGAGCCGGGGCCTGCTGAAAGCGTGCCCGAACAGACAAAGCCGGGGACGTGATCAATATACAGCAAGCAAGAAATGTAAAATAGGAGTCAACCGAATGTCGGAAATCTCAGCTTCCACGGTAATGAAGCTCAGAAAGATGAGCGGACAGGGAATGATGGATTGCAAGAAGGCCCTTACGGAAAGCAATGGGGACTTTGAGAAGGCCATAGACCTTCTGAGGAAGAAGGGGCTCTCGACGTTGTCCAAGCGAGCCGAGCGAGAGACATCTGAGGGTCTGGTCGTTTGCCGCACCGCCTCTGACGGCAGGAGCGCCGTCATTGCGAGTCTTTGCTGCGAGACTGATTTCGTGGCCAAGAGTGACGATTTCGTTGCGACGGCGGACAAGCTGCTCGATTACGCCGAGGCGTGCGCCGCCGGGAAGGGCGCCGAGAGCGTTATGGAGACTGAACTCGACGGCAGGAAGTTTAGTGACGTGCTCACCGAGACGGTCAGCAAGACAGGCGAGAAGATACAGATCGGCGATTTTCGGCGATTTTCACTCGGCGGCTGCGGGTTGATAGGCACATACGTCCACTTCAATGGGAAAGTGGGGACGATGGTGCTCATCGAGACAAGCGACGACAAGGTTGCCGGGGCCAAGAATATCAGACAGGCTGCGGCGGATATTGCGATGCATATTACCGCGACGAAGCCTATGGCTCTGGATAGGGACGGTATTGACGCCGCGACCATCGAGCGTGAGAAGGGCATCTTTGCCGAGCAGGTAAAGAACAAGCCGCCTCAGATTGTTGAGAAGATTGTCGAAGGCAAGATCGGAAAGTTTTTCGCCGAGAATTGTCTTCTCGAGCAGCCCTTCGTGAAGGACGACAGCAAGTCTGTGGGCGAGTTGCTGAGCGAGGCTGCCCAGCAGGCCGGCGGAAAGGCCGCAATAAAGGAATTCGTCCGTTTTGAAGTGGGATAAGAAAGGGCAGGCGACGGGTGATCGAGCCGTGGCGGCACAGGCGTTTTTCGCAGCTCAATGTAGAACTCTGTAACAACCGAATCTATAAGTTGTCATTCCGCACTTGATGCGGAATCCATTTCTATAGAATTTGGATTCCCGCCTTCGCGGGAATGACAAGCGACAAATACAAATGTGATAGCGTAGTAGAAGTATCCCGCGAAATGCGGGATTCTCAATGGCAGGGACGTAACTTATGGCCGAGAGCAGGTACAAACGCGTTTTGTTAAAGCTTTCGGGCGAGAGTTTTTGCACACCGGGTGGTTTTGGAATTGAGGGTTCGGCGCTGGAATCCCTTGCCGAGCGGGTTTTTCAGTTGTGCAGGCTCGGACCTCAGGTCGCGATCGTCGTCGGAGCGGGCAACTTTATCCGAGGCGCAACCTTTTCGCAAAGGTCCCACATACCGAGAAACACGGCGGACTACATGGGTATGCTGGCCACTATCATCAACGCGTGCGCACTGCAGGAGACGCTTGAGAAGCTTGGCCAGCCGACGCGGGTTCTCAGCGCGATTGAGGTCAATGCCCTGTGCGAGCCGTTTATCCGGAGGAAGGCTCTGTGGCACTTAGAGAACGGGCGGGTTGCGATTCTGGCCGGCGGCACGGGCAATCCCTTCTTCACAACGGACACCTGCGCGGCCCTGAGGGCGTCGGAACTCGAGGCGGACGTGCTGATCAAGGCGACGAAAGTGGACGGCGTTTACAGCGACGATCCCGAGAAAAATCCGAATGCGACGCTTTTCGATAAGCTGGCGTATGAAGACCTTATAAACAAAAACCTTCGAATAATGGACCATTCGGCAATCAGTCTTTGTCGGGAGAATAACATCCCGGTGATTGTTCTGAATATTTTTAAGACCGGCAACATAACCGATGCTCTCTGCGGCCGAAAGGTCGGGACTTTGATCTGTTGATTGCGGAGATTGAATATGCCAACGAAAGAAGTTGTCTCACAAACAGAAGATAAGATGAAAAAGGTTCTGGACGCCCTTCACGACGACTTGAAGACCGTCAGAACCGGCAGGGCCTCAACGGCCCTGG
>DATEBC010000156.1:0-3039 GCA_035288065.1 Sedimentisphaerales bacterium
GCTGAGCCTGGCGAGACGTTAGTCGCAATCAGCGACTGCAATATCATCGACAATACCGCGCTCTACGGGGCCGGGCTGTGCCTGATTGGAGCGAATTCCGCCATCGATGACTCCACCATCAGCGGCAATACCGCCGAATACGGCGGAGGAGCATATTGCTATATCAGCGACGTCAACGTCACCAACTGCACCGTAAGCGATAACATCGCGGCGACAAGAACGTATTGCTCAGGCGGAGGATTCTATTGCCTGGACAGCACAACGAGAATCAAAGACTGTGTCCTGACGGACAACGAGGCCCAGGGCTTCGGCGGCGCGGTGTACATGGTCGGGCCTAACCTTCCCGGCGGCGCACCGGAGTTGACGAACTGCCTGATAACGAACAACACCGCCGGCCTCGACGGAGCGGGCCTGTCGCTCAACGTTGACGCCACGCCCACGATCTCCAACTGCACGTTGGCGGGTAACGCAGTAAGCGACCAGGACGGCAGCGGCGGCGGCCTGGCCTGTTACGACGCTTATGTCCAGGTCATAAACAGCATCTTCTGGAGCAACACTGCCGCCCACGGCGCACAGATTGCCGTCGGCGACCCGTTGGAGCCGTCCAATCCTCCCGCCGGCGTCGCGGTTGATTACAGCGACGTCGCCGGCGGCGAAGAAGCCGTACAAGTAAGCCCGGGCTGTGTGCTGAATTGGAACGCAGGCAACCTCAGCAGCGACCCGCTGTTCATAAGCGGCTACCACCTCAGTAATGCCGAGGCCGGAGAGGACGTCACCAGTCCGTGCGTCGATGCCGGAAGCGAGCTGGCGGAGGTCTTGGAACTCAACAGATATACCACGCGAACCGACTCCGCCCCCGACGCGGAAACCGTCGATGTGGGGTATCATTACGGGCTGCAGGCCAGCTTGTGCGACTGCGATATGGACGGCATTGTGGATATGCTCGACCTTGCGATAATGTTCTCGTATTGGCTGGAGGACCACTGTGAGATGTCCTATGATTGCGACGGGGCCGATACGGACTTGGACAAAGACGTTGACCTGGTTGATTATGCGACCTGCGCCGAGATCTATGCGCCGGTTGACAAGATGCCGCCAACGCCTAACCCAAGCCTGTGGGAGACTAAGCCCAGCGTATATCCGCAAATTCCCGGTTCGGTTTTGATGCGGGCGGCGGCGGCAACTGATCAAAACGGGGTGGAGTATCGCTTCCTATGCACCAGCGGCGGCGGCAATAACAGCGGCTGGCAGGCCAGCGTGCTCTATATCGACAGGAACCTACCTCCGGGCACATATACGTACAAATGCCAGTCACGCGACAAATCGCCTCAGCAGAACCGGACCGAGTGGTCAACAGAAGAATCGGCAACCCTTTATTAACCCGCACCTTCGAGTAGTTTTGAGATTAGAATCTCGACGGCGGAAACGAATTCCTGTGTCGAAGTCAGCCACGAAGCTACCTGCTCGGCCTTGAATATGACGAAGTCTGTGTAGTCGCCCTCCTGGCGGCTGGCGAAGAGCAAGTCATAATGCTTGCCCATTTCCTTCGAGATGAGGCCCGTCTTCACGAAATCCCTGTGCATGAGGGAACGGGCGTATCCATGTTTACTTGTGGACATATCTTTTGTCAGCAGCAGGGCTGAAACGGCATAGAAGCAGGCATAATAGAGGCTGTTGACGTAGGCGTTGACGTGGCCGGAGTCGAACATCGTCTTGGCCTCTTCGATAGTCTCATAGGCGCGCTGCATACGGTATTTGATTACTGAACGTTCCTCGGCGGTCATATCAGCAGCCCTTCTCGATCAACGTTCTTGTGAAGAGGCATCGCCCGATAGAGAGGCGAATCCCACTGCTGTTTGCTGTAGATAATCAAAGTGAGCATCCGCCCCGTCTCTAACAGCAGCGGATACACGTTGGCAAGTATTCTTTCCTTGAGGGCCATATCGACAGGCCCGTCAACGACGACCAGAATGTCGTAGTCGGAGTGCTCTTTGGCGTCGCCTCTTGCGCGTGAGCCGTACAGAACGAGCTCGGCGTCGCCGGCAACGTCCGTGACGGCGGTCTTGCAGCGGCGAAGCAATTCGATATCCGCCGAGTTATTCTGAAGGCTGCTGAGAGTCTTCATTCCCGGCCCGTTTCATAAGAGACATCATAGCCAATCCATCATAACGTAATTCGCAGTCAATGCTACCAACCAATCTTCGGTTCGCCCCTGATGATCTGTATTTGAGCAAATCGCCTCGGGCCTACTTTTACGACGGCACCGTCGTTCTCAGGAGTGATCACGGCATTTGGGTCCTGCACCCTTTGGCCGGCGATGGTTACGGCGCCCTGAGCGACCAATCTCTTGGCCTCGCTCCCCGTCTCCACCAGTCCCGACGACACCAGAAACTGCTTGACGGTAACGATGCCGGGGCCAGCTTGATAAATTGGGATCTCGTTGGGGAGCTGTTTCTTGGCGAAGACCTTGTCGAAATGGGCGGCGGCGGCATCAGAAATACTTAGCGTATCTGACACTTCAACTGGCTGAGCATCGGAAGGCGGCTTGTCCCAAAACTGAGCAACAATCGCTTTTGCAAGGAGGACCTTTGCCTCTTTGGGGTGGGTCTTGGCAGGATCGATCAATTCGGCGATTTTGTCGGCGGGCTCGGCGGTTAGCAGTGTGAAGTAGTTCTCCATCATTTCATCGGAGATGCTCATAACCTTGCCGAACATGTCGTTGGGTTCGTCGGTTACGCCGATGTAGTTGCCCTTTGACTTGCTCATTTTCTCGGCGCCGTCGAGGCCGACGAGTATCGGCATTGTGATGACGACCTGCGGGGGCTGGCCGTAGGCCTTCTGGATGTCCCTGCCGACGAGGTTGTTGAACGTCTGGTCGGTCCCGCCAAGCTCGACGTCGCTTTTGACCATAACCGAATCGTAGCCCTGCATCAGGGGATAGAGGAATTCGTGGGTATAGACGTCGATATCGGCGGCGAGGCGCTTCTTGAAGGTGTCGCGCTGGAGCATCTGGGCGACGGTCTTTTTGGCGGCGATCTG